>DASVEU010000203.1:0-5837 GCA_036380395.1 Gaiellaceae bacterium | reverse complement strand
GCTCGAGTCCCAGGCCACGGCGACGCCTTTCGGCTTGTAGTCCGAGAGCAGCTTGAACAGCATGTTCGTGAACCCGAGGAGCGCGTTCGTGGGAAAGCCCTCGGTCGTCGCCAGCTCTTCGGGCAGTGCGAAGAAGGCGCGGTAGGCGAGGTTGTTGCCGTCTACGAGGAAGAGCTCGGCATCACGGACAGGGCTGTCGTCCAGCTGGAGCTCGGCGCCTGTCAGGGTCTTGGGCATGGGCCTCAACGCTATCGTCCGCCGCCGATGCGAGCGCTCCCGATTCACCCATTTTCCGAGCCTGATCTGAGTCGATCTCTGCGGTGAGGCGGATCCCACTCCTGTCCGGGTCGCGAGTCGTAGTCGTGACCGCTGACGACGATGCGATCGTCCTGCGACCGCCTCTACCGGCGGACTCCGTCGCGGACGTGGGGGCGGCCGTCCGCGACGCGTTGCGCTTCCCGCTCGCCGGGGAGCCGCTCGAAGCGCTCGTTTCGCGCGGATCGCGCGCGACAATCGTCGTCGAGCCGCCGCACCTACCGCTGCCGGGTGCGGAGCGCGACCCGCGTCAGGCTGCGATCGCAGCGGCCGTCGCAGAGCTGGAGCGCCTGGGCATCCCGACCGGATATCAGACACTCCTCGTCGCCGGTGGTCTCACGCGCCGAGCCGGAAACGAGCAGCTCGAGACGCTCGTCTCCCCTGAGTTCGCGCGACGCTTTCACGGTCATGTCGAGGTGCACGACGTCGAGCGCGACGACCTCGTCGAGCTCGGCACCGCCGGCTCGATCCCGTTGCGCGTCCACCCTGCGCTGGTGCACACCGACGTCGTCGTCGTCGTGACCGCGGCCGAGACGGTGCTGCACGGAGGACCCGCCGCGTTCGTCGGCGCCGCGGGGACCGAGGTGCTGCGCGCGGCCGGGGCCTACTCTCTGCTCGAGACCTCGGCGTCGCAAGGATGGCGGCTCGGGCTCGAGCTCGAGCGCGCGCTCGCGCGCCGCGTTCCGGTGATCGGCGCCTCACTGGTTCTCAACCATCCGCGCTTCGGCGGCACCCTCGGCGGCTACCCCTACGAGGAGCAGGCGCTGGAGCGCGTCGTGCGCTCACCGTTCCGTCATATCTTCCGCGCGTTGCCCGAAGCGCTGCGCGCGTACGTCTTGCGTTCGGTGCCTCTAGAGCGCACGGTCGCCGCCGCCTTCGCAGGCCCGCCGTCCGTCGCACACTCGGAGGCGCTGCTGCGCGGCGTCGAGCTACGAGGCCTCACGCTCGACGGCCAACTCGACGCCATCTGCATCGGCGTGCCGCGGACGACTCCGTATCTCCCACGTGAACGGCCGAACCCGCTGCTCGGGGCGTACCTCGGGCTCGGACTGGCGCTACGACTCTGGCGCGACTCGTTTCCGATCGCAGAAGGCGGCACGGCGATCCTCTTCGACCGCTTCCAGCGTCACTTCTCACACCCCACGCAGCAGCCGTATCGTGCCTTCTTCGCGGCAACGCGGGCCACAGGCCCCGACAACGCTGTGCTGGCCGAAGCCGAGGGTCTTGCCGCTGCCGATCCTCGCGCGCTCGAGGCCTACCGCGGCGGACGCTCCGTCCATCCGCTGCTCCCCTTCGTTGATTGGGACGGCTGCCGGCCTGCGCTCGGCCGCCTCGGCCACGTGATCATCGCCGGCTGTCGCGATCACGCCGCCGCCCGGCAACTCGGCTTCGTGCCGACACACGGCGTCGGGGCGGCGCTGACGATGGCGCGCGGCTGGACCGAGCGGCCGCCGCGGGTCGGCATCCTCCTCTCGCCCCCCTACTTCCCACTACGAGTGAGTTCCGGCTCGAGTTAGAGGATCTTCGAGAGGAACCGCTTCGTCCGCTCGTGGGTCGGGGAGTCGAAGAAATGCTTGGGCGAACCTTCCTCGATGATCGCGCCGTCGTCCATCATCACAACGCGGTCGGCGACTTCGCGCGCGAAGCCCATCTCGTGCGTGACGACGATCATCGTCGTACCCATGTCGAGAGCGAGCGCCTTCATCACATCCAGCACCTCGCCGATGACTTCGGGATCGAGAGCGCTCGTCGGCTCGTCGAAGAGCATCACCGCGGGGTTCATGGCAAGCGCCCGTGCGATCGCGACCCGCTGTTGCTGCCCCCCGGACAGCTTCCCCGGATACGTGTCGAACTTGTCGCCGAGGCCGACCCGCTCGAGCAGCGCCTGCCCAGTCGCGATAGCTTCGTCTTTCGCCGTCCCACGGACGTGGACCGGAGCCTCGATCACGTTCTCGAGCGCAGTCTTGTGCGGGAAGAGATTGAACCGCTGGAAGACCATGCCGATCTCGGCCCGCTGCCTGGCGATGTTGCGCTCACTGTCCTCGACGAGCTTCCCGCTCCGCTCGCGGTACCCGATCAGGTGGCCGTTCACCTCCACGCGGCCGGAGTCGATCTTCTCGAGATGGTTGATGCAGCGGATGAATGTCGTCTTTCCCGAACCCGACGGGCCGATGATGCAGACCACCTCGCCCGGATTCACGTCGAGGGACACGCCCTTCAAGACCTCGAGCCGACCGAAGCGCTTGACGACGCCCTCCGCCCGCATGACGGGCCCTTCCGAGCTCATGGTGTGCCCCTGATTCGCATTGCCGAAGGCAGCCACGCCGCCGCCACGCGTTCGCGAAAGCTGAGTTCGTCGCCACGCTCGCTAACGGCGAGCTTCCGCTCGATCTGCGCCTGGATGAGGCTCCACACGCTGGTCAACACGAGGTACCAGAACGCGACGGCGAGGAAGTACTCGACGGGCTTGAAGGTCGTCGAGTAGCGGATCTCGGCGTCACCGAACAGCTCTGTGACCCCGATGAAGAACACCAGCGAGGACGTCTTCATCATGTTGTTGAACTCGTTTCCGAGCGGTGGGATGATGAAGCGCGTCGCCTGCGGCAGGACGATGCGGCGCATGGCCAGTCGGTACGGCATTCCCAGCGACTTCGCCGCCTCCATCTGGCCCTTGTCGACGGCATCGATCCCCGCGCGAATGATCTCGCGCATATAGCCCCCCTCGTTGACGCCGAGGGCGACGATGCCCGCGAACGCGGCTCCGTCCATCTGAAAGAGCCCGAAGTTGACCGTCCTCGGGATGAGCGTGAAGCCGAAGAGCAGGTTGGCGCCGAAGTAGACGAAGAAGATCTGCACGATGACCGGCGTTCCGCGAAAGACGAGCACGTACAGCCCGGAGAGCCAGCGCAGCGGCGCAATCCTGGACAGCCGCATCAACGCGGCGATCAGGCCGAGCACGACGCCGAGCGTCTGGGCACAGACCGAGATGTAGATCGTCCTCCACAAGGCGAGGACGAAGACGTGATCAGGGTGGAAGATCCGTGCCCAGAGTATGTGCCAGTCGATCGCGGCGAGCATCGATCACGGCTGCAGTTTCGCGACGGCCTTCCCGAGCTTCCACCTCGTCAGGATCTTGTCCATCGTTCCGTCGGCGTACGCTGCAGTCACCGCCTGCTTCACGGCCGCCTGGAGCTCGGTGTCGGACTTCCGGAGCGCGATCCCGATCGAAATCGGATTGACCGGAGTTCCGCCGATTGAGAACGATGAGGGATCCTTCTCGATGTAGAAAGCGACCACAGGCGCGTCGCCGAAGTACGCATCGACTTTGCCCGTCTTGAGCGCATTCGCCGCGTCCGTGTCCTTTGGGAAGGTGACTACCTTGATTCCCTTCTTACCCTGAGCCTGGAGCTTCTTGCTCTGTGCGTCCAGGTAGTCCTTGTTCGTCGTGCCCGTCTCGACAGAGGCCGCTTTGCCCGCAAGGCTTGCGATGCCCGTGATGTTCTCCGGGTTCCCCGACTTGACCATGAAGGACTGGCCGACCTTCAGGTAGTCGACGAACGCGACCTGCTTTTTCCGCTCGGGCGTGTCGTTCATTCCGGAGATGACCGCGTCGCACTTCTTCGCGAGCAGCGCCGCGATGATCCCATCGAAGCCGGTGTTGTCGAAGCGCGCCTTCACGCCCATCTTCTTCGCGATGTAGGTGCCGATGTCGATGTCGGAGCCCTCGGGCGTCGTGGTCCCGGCTTTATACGACTCTTCGGGCGGATAGGTGATGTCGCTGCAGAAGGCGAGCGTGCCCGAGCTCTTGATCGAGGCTGGCGCCTGGATCGAGGACGCGGAAGTCGTGGTTGCGGCCGTCGTTGCGGCGCTCTTATTACCTCCACCGCACCCACCGGCGACCAGGGCAAGGAGGACGATGAGGGCGCCTGCCAGCACAGTCAGCTTCGAGCGGGACACAGTGGGGCTCCTTTCGTCAATCGGTCTCCCCAAGATACGTCTTTCGGACCTGCTCGTTGCGAAGAAGCGCCTTCGCGTCGTCGGCAAGTGCCACCGTCCCTGTCTCGAGCACGTAGCCGCGGCTGGCCACATCGAGCGCCATCATCGCGTTCTGCTCCACGAGCAGGATGGTCGTGCCCTGATGGTTGATCTCCACGATGGTCTCGAAGACGCGCTCCACGAAGATCGGCGCGAGCCCCATCGAGGGCTCGTCCAGGAGAAGCAACGTGGGATGCGCCATCAGCGCGCGTCCGATTGCGACCATCTGCTGCTCGCCTCCGGAGAGCGTCCCCGCGCGCTGCTGCTTGCGCTCGGAGAGTCTCGGGAAGAGCGAATAGACGCGGTCGAGGTCGCTCCGCAACTCCGCACGGTCGTGGCGCTGGAAGGCACCCATCTCGAGGTTTTCCAGCACCGACATGCGGGGGAACAGCTTGCGGCCCTCGGGAGACTGCGAGATCCCAAGGCGGACGACGTCGTGCGGAGCCTCGCGCGTGATGTTCTTCCCGCGAAAGTGGATCGAGCCGCGGCGTGGGTGGTTGAGCCCGTTGATCGAGCGGAGCGTCGTCGACTTCCCGGCGCCGTTGGCACCGATCAGGGTGACGATCTCGCCTTCGTGGACCTCGATCGAGATGCCTTTGAGCGCCTCGATGGAGCCGTAGTACGTGTGGACGTCCTCGACGCGGAGGAGGGCGCCGTTATCTGTCATGACGCCGTCGCCGCCTTCCCGAGATACGCCTCGATCACGCGTTCGTTGCGCTGGATCTCGGCCGGCGTTCCCTCGGCGATCTTCTCGCCGTAGTCGAGCACGGTGACGCGTTCCGAGACTCCCATGATCACCTTCATGTCGTGCTCGATCAGGAGGATGCTGATCGGCCGGTCCTCGAGCAGCTTGCCGAGGAACGCCGTGAACCTGGCGGTCTCCTGCGGGTTCATTCCCGCGGTGGGCTCGTCGAGCAGCAACAGCTTGGGCTCGGTCGCGAGTGCGCGCGCAAGCTCGAGCCGGCGCTGGTCGCCGTAGGAGAGATTCTCCGCCAATTCGTCGTCCACCCTCCCGAGCCCCGAGTAACGGAGGAGCTCGCGACCCCTCGCGTGCGCCTCGCGCTCCTCCCGCCGGACGCGCGGCGTCCCGAAGATCGAGCCGAGGATGCCGCCCCTGAGGCGGCAGTGCATGCCGACGAGGACGTTCTCGAGTGCCGTCATCTGCGGGAAGAGCCGGATGTTCTGAAACGTGCGGCCGATCCCGAGCTTCGTGATCGTGTGCGGCGGTTTCGACGTGACGTCGTGCCCGTCGAACAGGATCTCGCCGCCGGTCGGCCGGTATACGCCCGTCAGCATGTTGAAGAACGTCGTCTTGCCGGCGCCGTTCGGGCCGATCAGGCTCACGATCGACCGGTCGGGAATCGTGAAGTCGAGGTCGTTGACGGCCACGAGCCCGCCGAACTCCTTGCGCACGTTCTCCGCTCTTAGTAGATCGGCCATCAGCCGCGCGTCTCTCCGAGTTCTTCCGGCTCGCGCGTCCCCTCTTC
>DASVEU010000202.1:0-17284 GCA_036380395.1 Gaiellaceae bacterium | reverse complement strand
CAGCAGTTGCGGAGAGGCCAAGCCTCGCCTGGCCGCTGGGATTGTGCCTTGCGAGTCCCATGGCCCCCTTATCGGGGTAGGCCATTCGGCCTATAACCCTCTTCCGAGGGAACTAGGAACAGGGCTTAGCTGGCCGCAGCGACGATCTCGGCGGAGAGACTGCCGAACTTCCCGAGGAACTCCGTGCGCTCCGACTTGAGCCGTTCCACCTGCGCGCGATACTCGTCCGCGCGTCCGGTTCGCTCGTAGAGCTTGCGCGGCTGGAGCACTTCGACGTCGTCGATGCCGGGGACGGCCGACGCCACGAGATAGCCGAAGTCGGGATCGCGCTCCCACTCGATCGCGCCCTCGGCGATGCCCTTCACGATCGCCGAGGAGTGCTTGATGCGCACCTTCTTCGAGCGCTCGTCCGCTTCGGGCCCGCCCACGCGTCCGGTGTTCATGAGATACACCTCGAGGGGGTGCTCCTCGAGCAACTCGAGGAAGCGGTTTCCCTGCAAGTCGTGCAGCATCGGGAAGAACGGGTTGGTTCCCGGCACGCGCAGTGACTTCCCGGCTTCGTCCGCACCGCCGGCCGCAGTTCCCTTCGTCTCGCCGAGCATGAAGTAGGCCGCCGCCTGAGGTCCCTCGAGCTTCGCGACTGCCGGGATGACATTCTCGTTGCGATTCAGGATGAGCAGGAAGTGCGCGTCGTCGATCTCGCGATCGGCGGCAGACTCGATTACGCCGAACGGGAACGTCGCGCGTCCGTTCTGCGTGTAGCTCTCGTCGTAGAAGTCGAGCTCGGCACCCTTTTGCGAGACGTTCTCCAGATACGAGTTCGGCTGCGTGACCGCGCCGTAGATCGTGGGCTCGTCCTCGGGGTTGAGCCCGTAGGTCTTCGCGAAGCAGCCGTTCTCGGTCACGTAGACGCCGCCGTCGGGCATCCATGCGACGAAGTCGTCCTGAACGGGAAGCGAGCCGTTCTGCTTCGTGAAAGTCGTGGTGGTCTTGCCGGTGCCGGAAAGGCCGACCGTCAGGCAGACCTTGTCGCCGTCGTCCGTCGGGATGATCTTGCAGCCGGCGTGCAGGGGGAGGCCGCCCTGGTCGTAGACGAGCTTGTTCCACATCCGCAGCCCGCCCTTCTTCGACTCGCCGAAGTAATCCGAGTTGAAGACGCGCGTCACACCCTGCTCGAGGTCGACCATGATCAGCCGGTCGTCCGGGAAGCCCTCCGCCTTCAGGTTCGGCGTGTAGATGACGGTCAGCTCGGGCTCGAAGTCCTCCTCCGGCGGGCCGAAATAGAGCTGCTGCTGCATTCCGGCGATGTTCGCGTTCGCCGCCTCGACATACAGGCGCGTCGAGGTGCGGAACTCCAGGTCGGTGCCGATATAGCCGTCGATCACAACCATCTCCCGGCCGGCGATGTACTCATCCTGACGCGCAGCCCACCTGGCCGCGTCGTCGGTCGAGAGCGCCTGGTTCTGACCATCAGGCTCGTCTGTGACGAGGAATGTAGAGCGCTTGGAGCGCGCAAGCACCTGCGTCTGCACGTTCAGGTTGCCGTACTTCGTCGGGCGTGCGGTCGGCATCTTCGCTGCGAGCTCCTTGACTTCCTCAGGGCTCGGGTTCTCGATCACCCGCTTCGCCTGCGGCAGTCGGAACAGCATCTTCGCCACGCTGGTCAGCTCCCTTTTTCGATGGCTGGGACTCGGGGATCTTATCGACGGCCTCGCTTACTTAAGGAAAGCGAGGACGGCCGCCAGGCGTCGATGCCAGCGGACCCACGGCGCGGCGGCGGCCGAAGAGTTGCGCGACAACCTCGGGTCGATCGCGGTCCCGCCGCGACCCCCGGGTGCTCTCGAGTGCCTGCCGCTCTTCGCAACCTTCGTAGCGAAGTCCGCAACTAGCGTCCATTCGATAGCTTCCTCTGTGGTGGAGGCCAAGCACGACGTCCTCATCGTCGGTGCCGGCTGCGCGGGAATGCGCGCGGCCATCGAGGCGCACGATGCGGGCGCCGACGTGGCGCTGCTCTCGAAGATCCATCCCGTCCGCAGCCATTCAGGGGCGGCCGAGGGCGGGATCAACGCCGCTCTGGGGAATGCCTCGGAGGACAGTCCCGCAGAGCACGCGTACGACACGGTCAAGGGCTCCGATTACCTGGGCGACCAGGACGCGATCGAGATCCTGTGCAACGAGGCGCCCGGCGACGTCTACCAGCTCGAGCACTGGGGGGCGGTCTTCTCACGCACCGACGACGGCCGCATCGCGCAGCGTCCTTTCGGCGCCGCCGGCGCGCCGCGCACGGCTTATGCGGCCGACATCACGGGCCATGTGCTCGTGCATGTCCTCTACGAGCAGGTGATGAAGCGCGAGATCCCGACCTACGAGGAGTTCTTCGCCTGGAAGCTCGTCATGAACGACGACCGCTGTCAGGGAGTGATCGCCTGGGATCTGCTCAACGGCGGCCTCAAGTCGATCGGCGCGAAGACGGTCATCCTCACGACCGGCGGGGCGGGCCGGCTGTACGTCGGAACCACGAACGCCTATGCCTGCACCGGCGACGGCATGGCCCTCGCGCTCCGCGTCGGCGTCCCGCTGAAGGACATGGAGATGATGCAGTTCCACCCGACGACGCTCTCCCCAACAGGCGTCCTCATCACCGAGGGCACGCGCGGCGAAGGCGCGTACCTCCTCAACTCCGAGGGCGAGCGGTTCCTGAAACGCTACGCGCCGAACGCGATGGAGCTCGCGTCGCGCGACGTCATCTCGCGCGCAGAACAGACGGAGATCGACGAGGGCCGGGGGATCAACGGCAACGTCATCCTCGACCTGCGGCATCTCGGCGCGGAGAAGATCCTGGAGCGGCTGCACGGCACGCGCGAGCTCTCGATGACCTTCGCCGGGGTCGATCCGATCTACGAGCCGATCCCGGTCCGGCCGGGAGCCCACTACCACATGGGCGGCGTCGACACCGACGTCTGGGGCCTGACGGAGGTCGAGGGCCTCTACGCCGCGGGCGAGTGCGCGTGCGTGTCGGTCCACGGCGCCAATCGCCTCGGCGGGAACGCGCTGATGGAGACGATCACGTATGGGAAGCGCGTCGGCCGCCACGCCGCCGACTGGGCGCTCTCGAACACGACGGTCGAAGTGCCGCCGTCCGTCGAAGCCGATGCGGAGCGTGAGCTGAAGGAGCTGCTCGACCGACGTGAGGGAGAGCGGCCCTGGTCGATCCGCGATGAGCTGGCGGAGTCGATGCACGAGAACTTCGGTGTCTTCCGCCGCGAGGAGCAGATGCGAAAGCAGGGGGAGATCGTCACAGGCCTGCGGGAACGCTACGAGAGCGTGGTCGTCGAGGACAAGGGTAACGTCTTCAACAACGACCTCACCCAGGCCCTCGAGCTCGGCTTCCTGCTCGACCTCGCCGCGTGCATGGTTCCGTGCGGCATCGAGCGCAAGGAGAGCCGGGGCGCGCATGCGCGACCCTATGACTATCCCGACCGCGACGACGAGCATTATCTGAAGCACACGCTCGTCAGTTGGGCCGACGGCGAGCCGAGAGTCGACTGGAAGCCCGTGACCATGACCAACTGGAAGCCCCAGGAAAGGACCTATTAGTGCACAGCGAGCTAGCCCCGGCACCAGGCTCGACGACGATCGACGTCGCGCTGAAGATCTGGCGTTACGACGCCGAGACCGGCGAGAAGGAGCTGAAGCGCTACGAGGTCGAGGCGCCGGACTGGGTGACCCTCCTCGACGTGCTCGACATCATCAAGGACAAGCACGACGGCACGCTCGCGTATCGCAAGAGCTGCCGCATGATGATCTGCGGCTCGTGCGGAATGCGCATGGACGGCGCGGCGGTCCTTGCCTGCAAGACGCGCATGTACGACATCGCGAAGTCCGGTCACGTGCCGGTGATCTCGTCTATGGGGAACATGCCCGTGATCAAGGATCTCGTCGTCGACATGGATCCCTTCTGGGGGAAGATCCGCCGGATGAAGCCCTGGCTCGACCCGGGCTATGAGGAGCCGCTTGAGAAGGAGCGCATCGTCTCGCAGCAGCAGATGAACGTGATCCACAAAGAGGCGCTCTGCATCATGTGCGGCTGCTGCGTCTCCGAGTGCAACTCGATGGAGTCCGATCCGGACTTCTTCGGGCCGGCTGCGCTCGCGAAAGGGATGCGCTTCGTCGGCGACGTGCGCGACCAGGCGGATGTGGCGCGCCTGAACGACTACAACGACGAGCACGGCATCTGGGACTGCACGCGCTGCTACTTCTGCAACGAGCGGTGTCCGAAAGGCGTCGATCCCCGCGATGCGATCGCGAAGCTCGGGGCCGAGTCGATCAAGGAAGGGATCGATCACGATATGGGCGCGAAGCACGCGCAGTGGTTCGTCACTTCCGCCAAGACCACCGGCTGGTTGCGCGAGACTGAGCTCGTCCCGAAGACTCAGGGTGTCGTCGAGGCGATCAAGCAGACGAGGTTCGCGCTCAGCCTCGTAAAGCACGGCAAGGTGCCGCCGCCGTTCCCGCCGCACGTTGCAGATCGGGTTGGCGAGGCTCGCAAGCTCTACCACCTGGTCAAGGAGCAGGGCCGTGACGGGGCACTCGGCATCGTCCAGGGCGAGCATGCGCTGGGCAGGATCGAGTTCTCGGAGCAAGCCGGCGTGAAGACCACCGAGACGGAAACGACATGAGGCGCGTCGCGTACTACAAAGGCTGTCTGGCGTCGCTCTCGGCGAAGGAGCTGGACTCATCCACCCAGGCTCTTGCTCCGAAAGTTGGTCTAGAGCTCGTAGAGCTCGAGACAGTGACGTGCTGCGGGGCCGGTGACATCCACGAGGCGGAGCCGGACTACTACCTGCACTTGAACGCGCGGATCCTCGCGTACGCGGAGGCGGCCGGTTGCGACACGCTGCTGACCGTGTGCAACGTCTGCACGCTGAATCTCAGGCAGGCCAACTGGCAGCTGAAGAACGACGAGAACCTGCTGGACCGCGTCAGCACCAACCTCGAGCGCGTGGGGGTCCCGCCCTACAGCGGCAACGTCGAAGTGCGGCATCTGTTGTGGGAGATCGCCGAGGGCGAAGGGTACGAACTGCTGAAGCAGTCAGCGCACAAGGGCCTCAAGGGGCTGAAGATCGCGCCGTTCTACGGTTGTCAGATCTTGCGCCCCTCGAAGATCCTCGGCTTCGAAGATCCGGACCGTCCCTGGTCGCTCGAGCGGATCATCGAGGCGTGCGGCGGCGAGGCGATCGACTATCCGGCGAAGATCAAGTGCTGTGGGTTCCCGATCATCCAGGCCCGTGAGGAGACCGCGCTCGGCGAGCTGATCCAGCCGATCGAACAGGCGAAGGAGGCCGGGGCGGACGTGATCGTCACCCCGTGCCCGCTCTGCCACCTTTCGCTGGACGCGTGGCAATCCAAGCTCAAGAAGGCGACCGGCAAGGACTTCGCGATGCCCATCCTGCACCTCTCGCAACTGGTGGGCGTCGCGGCCGGGCTGGAGGAGTCGGAGCTGAAGTTCAAGCGCCACGTCGTCTCGGTCACCCCGGTCCTCGAGAAGCTCGAAGTCTGACTCGCGCCGGGAGCCTGCTCGGCGGCGTCGCCGGAGCTGCGGTCGGCTGGGGCTGGTTCGAGGCCGGGTGGGTGCGGCTGCGGACGCTCGACGTTCCCCTGGCTCGCCTGTCGGAAGAGTTGGCCGGCCTGCGGATCGCACACCTCTCCGACTTCCACTTCGGACTGCCCTCGCGCGGTACGGTCGCGGTCGAGCGGGCGATCGACTGGGTGGAGCAGCGTAAGCCCGATCTCGTCGCGATCACGGGTGACCTCGTCTCGCGCCCGCGCGGCGAAGCGTTGCTGCGCGAGCAGCTCGGGCGCCTCGAGCGGCCGTTCGTCGTCCTCGGGAATCACGACGTCGAGCACAGTCGTGATCCTTTCTCGCGGGCTGCAGGGCTCACAGATCTGACTCCGGCTCGCTTGCTCGTCGACGAGAGCGAGACCGTTGAGCTACGCGGGCACCGAGTGCAGCTGGTGGGTGTCGACCCGCGTGCGTATCGGCAGGGGCGTTCGCGGCCGTGGGAGCTCATCGATGAGTCCGCGGACCTGCGCATCCTGCTCTGCCACTTCCCTTACGTCCTCGGCTTCCTGCCGCCCGGAGCGTTCGATCTCGTGCTCAGCGGGCACATGCACGACGGCCAGATCGCCCTTCCGCTCGGACGTAACCGCAAGTTCCGCTTCGCCCATCCGAGCGTGCGTTTCGCGACAGGACTCTATGAACTTCCGGGCGGCACGATGCACGTCTCGCCGGGTCTCGGAACCACGTTCGTTCCGTTCCGGTTCTTCGCGCGGCCCGAAGCAACCGAACTGGTGCTAAAACGTCCTCCGTGATGGCGACGATCTCGAGCGACATCCTCGCGAGCTATGCCGCCGATGCGGCGCGCGAGGTCGAGGGGGTGCGAGGCCTGGTCGAGAGTTCGCTGCACAGGCGCAAGGGCGTGCGGATCGTCGATGAAGACGGGCGTGTGCGGGTCGAGTTACATCTCGCCGTGGAGTGGGGGGTGTCGATTCCGGAGGTCGGCCGGGAAGTGCAACACCGTGTCGCGGCCTACCTCGAGCGCATGGCCAAAGTCGATCCAGAGGCGGTCGACGTGATCGTCGACGAGATCGGGCCGCCGTGACCGGGCCGCGCGTCACGGGTTTGACGGGCGTGACGTTGCAGGACGCACCGACGGTGTGCCACGACTGCGTCTGGTGGCAGTCCCGCGAGGGTCGCACGACGGACAAGCGGAAGTGGATCGAGAAGGCCGAGAGCGAGTGGGGGCCATGGGGGACCGTGTACTACGACGGGGACGGGCACGTCCTCGGCTCGATGCAGTACGGCCCCGCCGGGTTGTTCCCGCGGGCGGCCGAGCTTCCGGCCGGACCGCCGTCGGACGACGCGGTGCTGGTGACGTGCGCGTATCTCGTCGAGACCTCGAGCCCGTGGGTGATGCAGTCGCTTTTCCTCGCGGCGATCGGCGATGCACGCGATCGTGGCGCGAAGGCGCTCGAGACGTTCGCGTACCGGTATCGCGAAGGGGAGTCCCAGTACGAGCGCTTCCTGGTGCACAAGACGATCTTTCCTTCGGATTTTCTCGCCGACTTCGGCTTCCAGACGCTGCGACGCTTCGGCCACGTCGAGCTGGCGCGCCTCGAGTTCGGCGGGCTGCTCCCGGTCCTGGAGGGAAAGCGGGAGAAGGTGATGCGCGCGGTCAAGGAGGCGTTCACTCCGGCTCCTGCGCCGGTACCGCCTGGGCCTTGACCGCAGTGTGGGCGACTGCGGTGGGCGTGTTGAGAAGGCTCAACGAAAGACAGGTCTCGCAGCCCTTGCCCCGTGTGTCTACGAACTAGATGCTGAGGAAGCCCTAGCAGAGTGCTGACCGCTCGTCCGAGAGCCCGACGTCCCCCCGGGCTCTCGCACTTCTGGCCCGCCGGCGGCTGCGGACGCCGGAGGGCGAGGCGATCAAGCGAGCGCGAGTACCACGTTCAGAGCTCGCTCGGAGCCCGGCCAGAGCTCTTCGATCACGCCGCGTCCGGCGCTGCGGGCGACGTAGGCGATCGCGGCGGCGACGAGAACTGCGTCGTCGAGCTGGCCGGCGACCGGAATGAAGTCCGGTACCAGGTCGAGCGGCATGACCAGGTACAGGACGAGCAGTCCGAGCACGACCTTGGCCCGTCGCGGCACCCTGTTGTCTCGAAGCAGACGCTTGAGGAGCACGATGCAGTCCGGCAGGAAGCGCGCGACCTCACGAGCATCGCTTCGGCGGCCGAACAGGAGCAAGACGAAGATCGACACCAACCACAGGGCCGCCGTTGCGCCGAGTGCGACAGCGAGCCAGGCCCAGTTGCTCAGGCGGCGACCGGGCGGCGCTGCAGGATCAGCTCCGCGATCTGGATCGCGTTGAGCGCGGCGCCTTTGCGGAGGTTGTCGGCGGCGACGAAGAAGACAAGTCCGTTGTCCACGGTTGGGTCGCGTCGGATGCGACCAACGAGGATCTCGTCGATCCCGGTTGCGTCGCGAGGCGTGGGGAAGCCCTCCAACTTGATGCCCGGTGCTGCGCCGAGTATCCCGCGTGCGTCGTCTGCCGAGAGCGGCCCTTCGGTCTCCACCCACACCGCCTCCGCGTGGCCGACGAGCACCGGCACGCGCACGCACGTCGCGCTGATCGGCAGCTCGGGCAGCTCGAGAATCTTGCGAGTCTCGTCGCGCAGCTTGGACTCCTCGTCGAACTCCTCGCCGTCGAAGTCCCAGTCCATCGCGAGGTTGCCGTCGCCGGACGGCGTGGCACGCAGCTCTTCCATACGCTGCGCACCCGCGCCGGACACTGACTGATACGTGCTCACGCGCACGCGCGCGAGACCAGCGGCGTCGTGTAGCGGCTTCAACGCCATCGTGAGCGGGATCGCGCAGCAGTTCGGATTCGCGACTATGCCGTCGTGCTCGCGAGCGCGTTCGCCGTTGACCTCGGGCACGACGAGGGGGACGCCCTCCTGGAGGCGGTAGGCCGCCGACTTGTCGACGGCGACGGCCCCACCGCGAACGGCATGCGGCACGAGCTCCCGAGACGCGCTCGTCCCGACGGAGAAGAACGCGAGGTCGATGTCGCCGGCAGCGAGCACCTCCGGCGTCGCCTCCTCGACGACGCCGCCGCCGGCCAATTCCTTTCCGGCCGATCGCGCGGAAGCAAGCGCCCGCACCTGCCCGTAGCCGCGCTCCCTCAGGAGCTCCAGCGTGACGGCGCCGACAGCGCCGGTCGCGCCGACCACTGCGATGCGGGGCTCAGGCACCCACGCGCTCCTCGGCGTAGCCCCGGAAGCGGTCGTGCACCGCCTGCACCGCACGCTCGACCTCAGTGGCGCGCACAACGCACGAGACGCGGATCGACGAGGTCGAGATGATCTCGATGTTGATCCCGGCTTCGCCCAGAGCCTCGAACATGTCGGCGGCGACACCAGGATGGCTCTTCATCCCGGCACCGATGAGGGACACCTTCGCAACGTCCGGGTCGTAGACGACACCCTTTGCGGCGATCTCGGACGCGAGGACATCGAGGATCGGCTCCGCCGCCGGCAAGTCCGTCTTCGGGAGCGTGAACGAGATGTCGGTCGCGCCTTCCGCCGAGATGTTCTGCACGATCATGTCGATGTTGACCCCGGCGTCTGCCAGCGCGCGGAAGATGCGTGCGGCGATACCGGGACGGTCGGGCACGGCGAGCACCGTAGCCTTCGCCTCCGACGTGTCGTGAGTGACTCCAGAGATGATCGCCTTCTCGAGCACCAGGTTCTCCTCCTTGGTGATCCACGTCCCCTCGCTGTCGCCGAACGCCGAGCGCACGTGGAGTGGCACACCGTACCTGCGTGCGATCTCGACGGACCGCGCCATCATCACACGAGCGCCCGTCGCGGCCATCTCGAGCATTTCCTCGTACGAGATCTTCGGCAGCTTCAGCGCGTCGGCTACGACCCGCGGGTCGGCGGTGAAGACACCTTCAACATCGGTGTAGATCTCGCACGCTCCACCGAGTGCAGAGGCGAGAGCGACGGCGGTCGCGTCGGACCCGCCACGGCCGAGTGTCGTCACCTCCAGCTCCGTCGACACGCCCTGGAAGCCGGCGACGAGCACGATCTGGTCGCGATCGAGCTCGGCGTGTAACCGCCGCGCACGCACCTCCACGATCTTCGCCTTCCCATGGAACGTGTCGGTGACGATTCCAGCCTGCGAGCCGGTGAGCGAGACGGCTTCGTGTCCGAGATCGCGGATCGCCATCGCGCACAGGGCGTTCGAGATGCGCTCGCCGACGGACACGAGCATGTCGTACTCGCGGGGATGAGGCTTCGGCGACATCTCGTGTGCGAGCCGAATCAGGTTGTCCGTCGTGTCGCCCATCGCCGACAGAACGCCGACGACACGTTGTCCAGCCTCCCGGGCGGTCACGAGCCGGCGGGCGACGTCCCTGATCTTCTGCGTGTCGCCGACCGACGTGCCGCCGAACTTCATCACGAGCGTGTTTCCGGGCGCGGCTGCGGCGTCACCTTCGACGGCTGGAACGGCCTCGTAGCTGATCGTCGTCATTCCATCTCCCGCCGGCCTGCGAGCGCGCGGCCGAGCGTGACCTCGTCTGCGTACTCGAGATCGCCGCCGACCGGCAGTCCGCTCGCGAGCCGGGTCACGCGCACACGTCCGCGCAACCGGTCTGCGAGATAGGCAGCGGTCGCCTCCCCGGTCATGTTCGGGTTGGTCGCCAGCACGACCTCGAGCACGCCGTTTCGTTCGACGCGGCCGAGCAGCTCGTCGATGCGAAGGTGTTCGGGCTCGACGCCGTCGAGAGGAGAGAGCGCGCCGCCGAGGACGTGGTAGAGACCGCGAAACTCGCTCGTCTTCTCCACGGAGATGAGGTCGACCGGTTGCTCGACGACGCAGATGAGGGTGTGGTCGCGTCGCGTGTCCCGGCAGATCGCGCACGTCTCCTCCTCGGTCAGGTTGCCGCACTCGTCGCAGAAGCGAACGCGCTCCTTGACCTCCTCGATCGCAGCGGCCAACGCGAGCGCCTCGTCCGTCGGTCGCTGCAGAAGATGGAACGCGAGCCTGTGAGCCGTGCGCGATCCCACGCCGGGCAGGCGCGAGAGCTGGGCGACCAGGTTTTCCACAGCCGGGCTGAGCACTGTCCTATTGTGCCGACATGCCTCGGATTGCCGAGGCTACGGAGGGCCTCAGGTCGAGAGCTGACCGAGGCGGGCGGCGACGCGCGGATCCTCCGCGAGGAGCCGTTCGATCTCGGGCCGCGCGATCGCGAGGCAGCGCACGTCGGTCCGTGCCCGTACTCGGGCAGTGCGCTCGATGTCCTCGCCGAGCAGCGCGCGCTCGCCGAAGACGTCGCCAGGCCCGAGCTCGCGTGTTCCTTCCGGCGCCTCGACGACTGCCGCCCCCTCCTCGAGCACGAACATCCCTGAGCCTGCACGGCCGCGTTCGATCAGCGCCTGACCGGCCGGCGCTTCGAACTCCGTCGTTGCTGCGGCGAGCCGGTCGAGCTGAGCGTCGTCGAGATCGGCGAACAGCGGAAGCGCACCGAGGCGGTCGCGCATTACTCGCCTAGTCCCGGAAGACCGAGCCCCCCGAGCGCACCGCCCGCAAGGCCGCCGAGCTTGGACTCCATCAGGTTCTGAGCTGCACGAATTGCCTCGTTCACGGCGGCAAGGATCATGTCCTCGAGCATTTCAGGGTCGCTCGGGTCGATTGCCTTCGGATCGATCTTGATCTGCCTGATCTCGCCGGCGCCGTTCGCGACGACGGTGACCATCCCGCCGCCGGCCGTGGCTTCGACCGTCTCGTTCGCCAGCTCTGCTTGAGCCTTCTGCATCTGTTCCTGCATCTGGCCGACCTGTTGAAACAGCTGATTCATGTCCATGCCCATCGCTAGTCCTCCCGTTCGTGGGCGTCCAGGGTCTCTTTCACGAGCTCGAGAATCTTCTCCTCACCCGCAGGCTCGTCGTCTTCGACCGCGTCGGCCCGCGCCTCGCCCTCGGCAAACGCGAGCCCAAGGCGGCGTCCGGTGACTTCGTAGAGCGCGTCGGCGAGGAGCGTGGCGTTCTTCGGCTCCTCCGCCAGCTGCCGGTGGAAGGCCGCGCTCGAGGGGAACTCGACCGTGAGGGTGTCGTTCGCCAGCTCTGCGGGGTGCGCCTCGCGCAAGACGGACGCAGCCGGAATCGAGCGTTCCTCGACGGCCGGCAGGATCGTCCGCTGCCAGGCCTCCTGGAGCTGCTCGAGCTCGAGCGAGGGCGGCGCGGCCAGCGCGACCGCCTCGACAGGTGCCTGTTCGGGACTCGTCTCAGGAACAGTCCCCGAGGCAGGGGCCGTCGGCACATGGCCACGCGTCTCGAGCTGTTCGAGCCGGTACGAGAGGGATTCTCTGGAGAGGTCGGCGCCGGGGCGCGTCACCTTCACGAGCGCGAGCTCGAGCGGGAGGCGCGGGTCGCCGCCCTGCCGCATGTCCTCGATCGCGACGGCCAGGAGGTCGACCAGGCGGATGACGGTCGCCTCGCCGAGTTGGTTCGCCTGCGCCCGCAGCCGCTCGCGCGTCTCTTCCGTGACCGGGAGCGTGTCCGGCACTTCGCCCATGTGCTGCACGAGCATGAGGTGGCGCAGATGCTCGAGCAGGTCGACGACGAGCCGGCCCAGGTCCTGTCCCTGTTCCGACAACTCCTCGACGAACGTCAGCGCGCCGGCGGTGTCGCGGTCGACGACGAGGTCACACAAGCGGAACAGCGCTTCCTCTTCGACCGCACCCAGCAACTGCAACACAGACTGCACGGTGATCTCGTTCTCGGTTGCCGACGCGAGCTGGTCGAGCGTGGAGACGGCGTCGCGGAACGAGCCGCGCGCACCGCGCGCAACGAGCGCGAGTGCCTGGTCGGGAACCTGAATGCCCTCGCCGTCAGCGACGCGGCGCAGCAGGCGCACGAGCTCGGGCAGGCGCGGGCGCGCGAAGACGAACGTCTGGCAGCGCGAGCGCACCGTCGGCAGCACCTTGGAGAGATCGGTGGTGCAGAACACGAAGACGAGGTGAGGCGGCGGCTCCTCGATCAGCTTCAACAGGGCGTTCCAGGCCGCATCGGTGAGCTGGTGCGCCTCGTCGAGGATGTACACCTTGTAGCGCCCCTCGGCCGGCTGGAGGACGACGCGCTCCCGGATCTCGCGGATGTCGTCGATCCCGCGCTGGGAGGCGGCGTCCATCTCGATCACGTCGAGCGAGGTGCCGCTCGCGATCGTGACGCAGGGATTGCACACCTTGTCCGGCGTGGCCGTGGGTCCCTGAACGCAGTTGAGGCCCTTCGCAAGGATCCGCGCCAGCGAGGTCTTGCCGGTGCCGCGCGGGCCGGCGAAGAGATAGGCCTGGCGCAGTTGACCAGACGTGATCGCGTTCTTCAGCGTCCGGACGATTGCCTCCTGGCCGACGACCTCGTCGAAGTCCTGCGGGCGGTACTTCCGGTACAGCGCGGCCATCCCGGCGATACTAGCCCTCGGGCTAGATCGACCCCGAGAACGTGTCGCAGACGGCCGGTCGGCCCTGCTCGTAGCCCTGGGAGAACCACCGGCGGCGCTGCTCCGACGAGCCGTGAGTCCAGGTCTCCGGGTTCACCTGGCCCTGTGTCTGCTGCTGAATTCGGTCGTCGCCGATCGCCGCAGTGGCATCGAGCCCGTCGTTGATGTCGGCCTGGGTCAGCTCCTCCACGATTCCGGTCTCCACTGCATGGGCCGCCCAGACACCCGCGTAGCAATCGGCTTGCAGCTCGCTTCGCACCGAGAGGCTCTCCGGGCCCTGGCGGTCGCCCGCGATCTTGTCCAGAACCCCGAGCTGGTCCTGAACGTGATGGCCGTACTCGTGGGCGAGCACATAGGCCTGCACGAACACGGCGTTGCCGACACCGAAGCGTGACTCGAGCTCGTCGAAGAAACCGAGATCGATGTACACGAGCTTGTCGCGTGGACAGTAGAACGGACCGACCTGTGAGTCGGCCGTGCCGCACGCCGTGTCGACCTGGCCGCTGAAGAACACCGTGTCGACGTACTGGTACTGCCTGTTACTTCGTTGGAAGACGCCGTCCCAGAACTTCTGGACGCTATTGACGACTGCGACGATCCGGCAATCCTGCCGTTGGTTCGCGTCCTGACCGGTCCGGCAGGCTGTGTCGATGCTGCTCGGCGTGTCCCCACGGCCCACCTGCTGGTTGTCGAGCGGCTCTAGCTGACCGAGACTCCCGCCGTTCGAGAGCAGCGCGATGAGGAGGTAGATGGCGAGCCCGACGAGCCCGAGGCCGCCGCCACCGACGGCGATTCCTCCTGGACCGACGCCTCGTCCCCGAGCGTCTGTCACCTGCCCCGGATCAAGCGGTGCATTTCGGCGAAAGCGCACGACGGTACTTTGCCTGGTTCCACGCTCCGCAAACCACCGCTAGATCCCGCTGCTACCATCGCCGCGCCGCGGCAGTAGGAGTGTGTGAACCGCGTCAGGGCCGGGAGGCAGCAGCGCTAAGCATTCCTCCTACGTGCCGCGGTTACCGCCTCGAAAAGTCCGCCTCGCTTCGCGAGGCATGATGACTTTTCGAGGATGGGATGGATGCGTAGCCGCAGCGGCCACCGCCGGCTAAGCCGGCAGTGGCGGCGGGATGGGTTGGGGATCCTCGATTTGCTCAGCTAGGCGGATCCGTGACGCGCTCGTCACAGTTGCGTACCCGTGCCTGGCACCGGTACGCGCCCGGGGATGCTGCGGCGCAAGGGGGATCGCTGAGTTGCGTGACGCTTCCTCATGCGTTTCGTACCCGTGCCTGGCACCGGTACGTTCGCGATGAGACGGCCCTCGCCGAGGTTAGATCGAATCTCGTTGGGTATTCTCGATTCGCTCTCGGGCGCATAGCTCAGCGGGAGAGCGCCCGCTTCACACGCGGGAGGTCCCTGGTTCGATCCCAGGTGCGCCCATCGGCTCAGCAAGGCCGTAGTAGGTCGGGTCTAGGCCTTGATAATTGTGACCCGGAGCCCGGAGCGTTCGCGCGCCGTCTGTGCGAACTCCAGGGCTTGGGCCTTGTCGCTGAAACCCGCGACGTAGGCCTGATAACCCCCGCACGGTGCGCGCTTGATCTTCAGGCCGACGTAGCCGAAGCTGTTTGCCCTTGCGATCACCACGTTGAGTTCGCTGATCGTTGGCAGCGTTCCGAAGATCGCCTGAAGCTGTCCGGTCTGCTCCGACGTTACGCATTCGATCGTCGGGAAGCGGTGAACAGTCCGCGCCTCGGCTTGCACCCCCACCGCCGTCGAGAACGAATCGAGGCCGCGCAAAACAGCCTTCCAGCGCGTGCAACTCTCTTGCACGGTCTTCACGCCCTGGAACCCGACCGTCACCGCCTGCTGGGCAATCTTGTCGGCAGCAGCCCGCGACCCACGACCAAAGACGAGGTCGAGTCCATTCTCGTACACGGGCGTCGCGCAACCCTGCTGCTGTCTTGCCGTGGCACCCGACACCCCAGCCGCCAGTATCAGTGCGGAAGCGAAGAGGAACAACGAGAGTGGAATCATCGCCTTTCTCATAGCCGGAACAGATATCAGATCGCACGGTTGGCGATCGTCCGAATTGAACGGCGCGGGCCGACGGCCGGCCCAGCCTTCCTAGCGCAGCGCCTCAATCGGCGCCGTCGCGACGATTCCTTCGACGCTGCGCGCCAGTTCCGTGTCCAGGGTCACCAACGCGTCTGCCTGCAGTTGAGTGAGTGCGACGTATTCGGCGTTGTACGTCGAGGCCCATCCCAATTGATCCGCGAGGTCCCAGGCCCGACGCTGGAGGACGGCGTCGCCCAGGAGTCTGATCTTCATCCCCCTGATACGGGTGAGGCGTTCGCGCGCGACATCGGCCGGAATCTCGCCTTGCTCGACGGCCTCGTGCAGAGCCGACAGCGTTTGGGAACGAAGGAGCGTCGGTGCGAGGAGTTTGTGCGCAGCTGAGACCTCGACCTCCGCGCTCGCGAGGTGGAGGACGGCGCTGGCGTCGACGACGAACCTAGTCATCACGGCTACGCGTTGGCGATCTGCACCCCGGAAGACTAGGCGTAAGGGCCTACCGACCACAATCCTGTACCGAAATCCCGCCGGTCGCTATCGCCTGTACATCAACGCGGCACCACCAGAGGAACCCATGGGCCGTTGGACGATCATCATCCGGTGAAACGGGAACTGCGGCGGTTTCGCCGGCATCGCGCTTGCCGAGCGTAGAGATTGGTGCGAGCGCCGTCTGACTGTTGGCGTTGTGGCGCCAACTATCTCTCACCGCCCGCACCAGTAGCAATCATCCGACGTAAGAAGGCCCACTCGGCGTTGGTCTTTCCAAACGCGGGGGCCGAACTGTTCTGTCGCGCTTCGCTTCTATCTACCAACAGGCGAGGAACGTACTCGCCGAAGGCACGCGGCGACTACTTGGGCAGAACATCCAGCGCACCGCACGTGAGACAGATGGTGGCCGGTTCTGCCATTTCGTTGGGTGGCAGAAGAGTTTGCTGCCCGCACTCGGGACAGATGCCAAGTTCGCCTTCCTCATACCAGGAGGACACGGCCGGATGGCCACCAGGAATGCCGGTCTGAGCGTCAGAGTTTTCAGGCTGCATCGGCGGAACTTTGAGTAGCTTCCCGTCAATATTAGCCCATTTTCCGGTCAGTTTTAAATAGACTTCGGACACCCTTTTGGGTATCATCGCCGCGGGTAGCCATTTCGATGGCTCAGGAAGGGCCGGCGCCCGACTGCGGCAATCGACGCCGGCCCTTTCTTCCTTTTGACCGGCAAAGGACTGATGCGGCCGAGGTTGAAGCCAACCGGAGCCCAGGGACTGACCTGAGCGCGCGGCGGAGTGATCCGCCCGCGCGTTCTGGATGCAAGGCGGCGTCGTTGCCGCAGACGGCGTCGCCATTCCCTGGTCACGATTCGGGCCCGGCTGCGTCCGATCGGCCCAGAAAGGAGTGTCATGTTTCGATCGATCCCTAGGCCATCGGCGGCCATGGTCATCGCCTGCCTCGCGCTTGCGGTTGCCCTCAGCGGAACGAGCTATGCGCAGATCCTGAACGTACCGGTGAACAGCGTGGGCACTGCGCAACTGAAGGCGAACGCCGTCATCTCGTCCAAGGTGAAGGACCACTCGCTGCTCGCAGCGGACTTCAAGCCCGGGCAGCTTCCCGGCGTTAGCGGCTACGAAGTGGTGGAGGGAGGACCGAGCATCGTGATGAACCAGGTCTACAACTCCGTAACCATGACCTGCCCAGCCGGAAAGAAGGCGATCGGAGGGGGCGGTGGCACCGGCGGCGGGATCGTCCCCGGCGACGGTCCGTACATCGTCGTCAATATGCCCTCCAGCGACGGCAGCGGCTGGCTGGTGCAGACGGCGCGCGCCACGTCGGGATACTCGGCCCTGGTCGGTCGCGTGATCTGCGCCAAGGTGTCCTGAGCCGACGGCCGCCCACGAATGCGCCCACCGAACTTGGCAGGCGCTATGCGATGTTTGGCGCTTCCTCTAACAGCTCGTCCTGGATCGAGCCCTGTACCGCATGCTGCCAAAGCCGCCGCCACTGCTTCATCGCGTCGGCGTCGGAGTAGAAGGCATCGTTCTCGCGCTGGAAGGTTGCGAGATCGGGGTACTCGATCTCCCATACGACCTCGTTTGCCGTGCCGAACACGGGTACCCACAGGGTCGACTCGGCCAACCCGAGTTTCTGTCGAAGCCCAATGAC
>DASVEU010000201.1:0-16259 GCA_036380395.1 Gaiellaceae bacterium | reverse complement strand
AAGGTGACGCTCATGCTCGAACTGTTGGAAGGTCGGGGTGTCGTTGCGATCGTCGGACGCCGGGGCAAGCAGCGTCTGTGGGACCTCGCCGAGCGGTGGTACCCCGAGGCCGAGAGCATCCCTTGGCCCGAAGCCAAGCAGTTGCTCGCGGAGAAGAGCTTCCGTGCCCTTGGCGTGAGGTTCGAGAACGGCGAATGGCAAGCGCATCCCGACGCCGAGGACGGCCCGATGCCGAAACGCGTGACGTTCCTGTCGCCCTTCGACCGCCTCGTCCACGACCGTGATCGCGCTGAGGCACTCTGGGGCTTCCGCTACCGGCTCGAGATGTACGTGCCGAAACCAAAGCGCGAATACGGCTACTACGTCCTCCCGATCCTGCGAGGCGATCGGCTGATCGGCAGGATCGATCCCGTGCTCGACCGCAAGACGGGGGTTCTACACGTCAACGGCATTTGGTGGGAGCCGGGCGTGAAGCCGGTGTCTGTGCAGAAGCCGTTGCGCAGCCTCGCGACCTTCATCGGTGCGGGTAGCATCGAGACCTAGATGGACTTCGAAACTCGAGCCATCCACGAAGGCCAAGAGCCGGATCCAGCGACCGGCGCGCTCACGACGCCGATCTACCTCACGTCGACGTATGTGCAGGACGCCGTCGGAGAACACAAGGGGTACGACTACTCGCGCGTTGCAAATCCGACGCGCACCGCGCTGCAGCAGTGCCTCGCGTCACTCGAGTCGGCAGATCACGGAGTCGCGTTCGCCTCGGGCCTGGGCGCGGTCAGCACGATCATGCACCTGCTGAGCCCCGGCGACCGGATGGTGCTGATCGCCGACGTCTACGGCGGCGTCTACCGCATGACCTCGCAGGTCTACGAGCCCAAGGGCTACGTCTTCGACTATCTGCCGGCGGCCGAGTTCGACGACCTCGCCTCGCACCTCGACGAGCGCACTCGGATCGTGTGGATCGAGACCCCGTCGAACCCGCTGCTGAACATCGTGGACATCGAGAAGGCGGCCGAAGCCGCGCATGCGGCCGGCGCGCTCCTCGTGGTGGACAACACCTTTGCGACGCCGTATCTACAGCGGCCGCTCGAGCTCGGGGCGGACGTCGTCGTACACTCGACGACCAAGTACCTCGGCGGACACTCGGACGTCGTCGGCGGCTTCGCCGCGACGAACGATCCGACGATCGCGGAACGGCTGTTGTTCCTCCAGAAGTCCCTTGGGGCCGTCCCGAGCCCGTTGGACTGCTGGCTCGTGCTGCGGGGAATCAAAACGCTCGCTGTACGCATGCGCCAGCACTGCCGGAACGCTCATGCGCTCTCCGGCTTTCTCGAACGGCATCCGCGCGTCGAGCAGACCCTCTATCCGGGGCTCCCAAGGCATCCGGGCCACGCGATCGCCGCGAAGCAGATGCACGACTTCGGCGGCATGATCTCGTTCCTGGTCGAGTCGGAGGAAGAGGCCACTGCCTTCGTCGCGAGCACGAAGATCTTCAAGCTCGCCGAGTCGCTCGGTGGCGTCGAAAGCCTCATCGAATTGCCCGCGCGCATGACGCATGCGTCGACTGCGGATGCGCCGTTCGCGGCGCCGCGGAACCTGATTCGGCTCTCGGTGGGCCTGGAGTCCGCAGACGACCTCCTCGAGGATCTCGAGGCGGCGTTCGCCAAGGTTGTCAGCGGAACCCACTCCGCCCGGTCGGTGTAGCACCTCAAACGACCAAGGAGCGACCCATGAGACGCCCACTTCTGCTCGCGGCGGCGCTCACCGCCGTGCTGTTGTTTCCGGCCGCGGCGACTGCGAAGGGACCGTCGGCGGCGAGTGTCACCGGCCCCGGCCTGAGACATGCGGTCAACATCGAGGGGTACGGGGAGGGCGGAAACGACACCGCCCTCGGGATCCTCGTCAGCGACGGCGGCTTCTTCTCGCAAGCATTCGGTGCAACACCGTCCGCGACGACATCGCGTCCCCTAGGCGGGCTCGGCCCGCGCTACGAGGTGACGTACACCGTGCCGGGCGGACCGAACGGCGACTCCACGCTTCACCAGGATCTGTATCCCTACGCGGTCAAGGGCGTGGTCACCTACATGGCGCCCGCTCAGAGGTTCTGGGACACCCAATCGACGCCGGGCGGCTGGTATCAGGGCACGGCGGCGCTGAGAGGGACGCTCGTAAAGGCCGGCCTGCCGCCGAGGGCGCCCGCGAGGAAAACCCGCGCAGAGCGCAAGCTCGGCGTCGCCGTCGGTGCCGGCGCGGGCGTCGCCCTCGCCGCAGGAGCTCTGGCCCTCTTCCGTCGGAAGCGCGGGCGCTCCACGTCGGTCTGACGCATGGGAGGATCCGGGCTCGGTGAGCCCGGATCCTCTCGACCTCCACTTCCAGGGCGCCCAGCGCGTCATCGGCTCCTACGTCCTCGAGACAAAGGACGGCCCGGCGCTCTACGACTGCGGCCCTTCGTCCTGCATCGACCGGTTGCACTCGGGCCTGCGCCAACGCGGGCTCGAGCTTCAGGACGTTCGCCACCTGCTCCTCTCGCACATCCACCTCGACCACGCAGGCGCCGCCGGAGTCCTCGTTCGCGAGCATCCTGAGCTACAGGTCCATGTCTCGGAGATAGGCGCGCCCCATCTCATCGATCCGAGCCGACTCGAAGCGAGCGCGCGCCGTCTCTACGGCGATACGTTCGACGCGCTCTGGGGGGAGCTGGCCCCGGTCCCGACGGAGAACATCCACGTTGTCGGACCGGACGTGCTCGGCCTCGACTGCTTTCCGTCGCCCGGGCACGCAAGTCACCACGTCTGTTACCTCGCCGGCGACGGCACCCTTTATGCAGGTGACGCGGCCGGAGTCCGCCTCCAGCCCGATCGAACGGTCCTACCGCCGACGCCGCCGCCGGACTTCGACCTCGCAGCGTGGGAACGGACGATCGACGAGATCGAGAGGCGGAAGCCGAGCAGGCTGGCACTCGTCCACTTCGGCGTCGCCGCCGATCCTGAGTCGCACTTTGCGGAGCTCCGGCAACGGCTGGGAGACTGGACGCGTCGAGTCGAACAGGGCGTAACAGAAGAGGAGTTCAGCGAGTCGGCTCGCAGTGACGTGACTGCAACCGGCGGCGACGTAGAAACGTATGAGCGCGCAATGCCGTTCTGGCAGTCCTACGCAGGCCTGAAACGCTACTGGGAACAGCGCCGTGCTCGTTGAGCTCGGCCCTCTGCGCGTGCGCAACTTCCGCCTGCTCGCCGGCGCGCGCACGATCTCGTTCTTCGGCACGAATCTCGCGCCGATCGCGGTCGCCTTCGCCGTCCTCGATCTGACGGGGTCCGCGACCGACGTCGGAATCGCCTTCGCCTGCTGGACACTGGCCCAGGTCTCCACTCTGTTGATCGGCGGCGTCGTCGCCGATCGTCTCCCCCGGCGTCTCGTGATGCTGTCGTCCGACTCGGCGAACTTCGCGATTCGCGCCGCCATGGGCGCCCTGCTCGTCAGCGGGAACGCCCGCATCTGGGAGATCTTCGTCTTGCAGGCGCTCGGCGGCGCAGCGACCGCGTTCTATTCGCCCGCCTCGACAGGTCTCGTGCCCGAGACCGTTCGACCGGCCCTCCTTCAGCAGGCGAACGCGTTCATGAGCATCTCCCGGTACCTGGCCTTTCCGGTCGGCGCGGCGGTGGGAGGCACGATCGTGGCGACCGTCGGCAGCGGTTACGCACTTCTCGTAGACGCGGCGACGTATGCGACGAGCGCGCTCCTCCTGAGCCGGATCCGTCTGCCAGACCGGGCGCGGACGGCGGCTTCTCCGAACTTCCTGCGCGAACTGCGCGAAGGGTGGCAGGCGTTTACCGAGCACACCTGGGTCTGGCTGCTCACGGGCTGGATCTCTCTGTACTTCCTCGTGACCTACGCACCGTTCTTCGTGCTTGGGCCTTACATCGCGAAGAACTCCCTGGGCGGTGCCAC
Source organism: Gaiellaceae bacterium (assembly GCA_036380395.1). Classification (GTDB taxonomy): domain Bacteria; phylum Actinomycetota; class Thermoleophilia; order Gaiellales; family Gaiellaceae; genus 3-1-20CM-4-69-9. The sequence continues at coordinate 12,311 of DASVEU010000201.1, read as the reverse complement.
GGCCTGGGCGATCATCGTCACCGGCGAGGCGATCGGGGCGCTGGCGGGTGGCCTCCTCGGGCTCCGCCTGCGACCGCGTCGTGCCATGACCTCGATCGGCGCCCTCTTCATCACGACGGCACTGCAGTGCGCACTGCTGGCGATCCACGCGCCGGCCCTCGCCATCGGTGCCGCCGCGGTTCTCGCCGGCTTCGCCTTCTCGTACGGAACCGTGATCTGGGACACGGCCCTGCAGCAGACGATCGCGCCCGAGAAGCTGGCGCGCGTCAGCGCGTACAACTGGATGGGCGCCATGGCCTTCCTGCCCGCCGGGTACGCGATCGCGGGACCCGTTGCCGACGTCATCGGCATGTCGACGTCCCTTTGGATCGGTGTCGTCTGGATCGTCGTGACAACCTTGATCGTGATCTCGGTGCGCGACGTCCGGAACTTCCGTCTCGAGCCCGTCGGGCTGTCCGAAGCCGAGCTCGCGCCCGCGGTCGCCGCCTCGTAGGCTTACCGCCGTGCCGACCGTCCCCGTTCCCCCCGACGTCGACGAGTTCCTCTTGCGCGCGAATCCCGCGGTCGTTGCGACACTCCGAACGGACGGCTCACCGCACACGGTGCCCACGTGGTACGACTGGGAGAGCGGCCGCGTACTGCTGAACATGGACGAAAGCAGGCTGCGCCTGCGGTTCTTGCGTCGCGATCCCCGTGCTGCGCTGACCGTGCTCGACGGACGCAGCTGGTACAGCCACATCAGCCTGATCGGCAGAGTCGTCTCGATCGAGGACGATCCCGAGCTCGTCGACATCGATCGACTCGCCGTTCGCTACACGGGGCAGCCGTTTCGTCGGCGAGAGGCCAAGCGAGTTAGCGCTTGGCTCGAGCCCGAGCGCTGGCACGGCTGGTCGGACGCAGGACCCTGGGGTTAGTGCCCCTGAATCGCCTTTTCGTAAGCAGCGACGTAGTCGCGCACCATCCGCTCCGGCGAGAACTCCTCCTCGACGTAGCGTCGCAGCTCGAATGGATCGAGGTCGTCCGCAGCCGGGAGCGCGCCTGCCATCTGCTTGTAGTGATCGACGATGATGCCGCTGCGACCGTCCTCGATCACCTCCGGGACCGCACCCCAGCGCGTCGCGATCACTGGAGTTCCGCAGGCCATCGACTCGATCATGACGAGGCCGAACGGCTCCTCCCATTCGATCGGGAACAACGTCGCGCGCGCGTTCTGCAGCAGCTCCACCTTCTCGCCGTGCGTGACCTCGCCGAGGTACTCGATTCCGTCGACGAGGTGCGGCTCGACGAGCTCGTGGAAGTACTCGCGCTCCTTCGGCTCCTGCATCTTGCCGGCGAGCTTGAGCGGGAGACCGGTCTCCATTGCGACCGCGACCGCGCGATGCGCTCCCTTGTCGGGGCTCATCCGGCCGAGGAAGAGCAGGTACTCACCGCGGTGTGGCTTGACGGGGTAGACCGAAAAGTCGAGCGCGTTCGGGCAGTTGGCGATCCAGTTCAGGTCCGGCTTCGGCTCGCGCTGGTTCATCGAGATCGAGATCAAGCCGACCTGCGGCGCGACCCGCGAGATCTTCTCGTAGATCAGGCCGGGCTCGCCGTCGAGCGGCCCGTGCACGGTGTGGACGACGGGCGTCGATGTCGTCGCGCCGAGGGTTGCGCCGAGCATGCCCGTGTGGTCGTTGATGACGTCGAACTCGTCCGCTCGGCCGAAGCAGGACAGCGCATGGTTCAGCTCCCAGTACGTGCGGCCGATCTGCCGGCTCGGCGCTTCCGGGAAGACTGCGGCGAGCTTCGCCTTCGTGCGCGAGTCGCCTGACGCGAAGAGCGTGACGTCGTGCCCCGCATCGACGAGCCCGTCGGCGAGCAGCCACACGATCCACTCGATGCCCCCGTAGCCGATCGGCGGAACCGCGAACCAGACCGGCGCGAGGATCGCGATGTTCATGGGAGGTCGATCATGCCTCTTCGACGCGGACTTTGCCGTCGTCGATGCGCGCGTCCCACAGCCGGTCGAACGCGCGGATGCCTGAGAGCCTGATCGTTCCGGCCCACGACGGCAGCTCCAGCGGCGCAACGGTCTCGAGGGCGTGGCGCCGGCGATCCGGCTGGAGGCCAAGCAGCAGCTGGAGGAGCAGCACCGGCGTCCCCGCAGCCCACGCCTGCGGTCGCGCTGCCGTCGGGTATGCGATCGGAAACGGTGTCTCGGACCGGCGCATGCCGGCGAAGACCTCCGGCAGCTGGTAGTTGAAGTGTTGTGCGGCGGTGAGCATGCGCTGCGTGATGCGCTGAGCCTCCGGCCAGCGCGCGTAACGCGCCAGTCCGGCTGCGATCAGCGAGTTGTCGTGCGGCCAAACGGTGCCGTTGTGGTACGAGAGCGGGTTGTAGCCGGCGTCGCCCGTCGACATCGTCCTCACGCCCCAGCCCGACCAGAGCTCGTCTCCCATCAACTGGTCGACGACCGCGTCGACGCGGTGAGGCGGAACGATTCCGCTCCACAACAGGTGGCCGATGTTGGAGCAGAGGGAGTCGACCTTGCGCTTGTCGCGGTCGAGCGCGAGTGCGTAATACCCGCCGCGCTCTTCCACCCAGAAGGCATCGTCGAAGCGCCTGCGCAGCTCTTCCGCCTCTTGTTCCAGCCGTGTCGCGAGCTCCCGCTCGCGCCATACCTCGCGCGCGAGCTCGGCAATGCGCTGCTTCGCGTCGTAGACGTAGCCCTGCACCTCGCACGGCGCTATCGGCGTCTTCGCCAGGCTGCCGTCGTGGAAGCGCTGCGAATCCCAGGAGTCCTTCCACGACTGGTTCTCGAGGCCACGCTCGGTGCGACGCTCGTACTCGACGAAGCCGTCCCCATCACGGTCGCCGTACTTGTCGATCCATTCGAGCGCCAGCATCGCCGGCTCCTTGAGATCCCGGACCAGTGCTGCATCGTCCGTCCAGCGCCACACCTCGGAGAGCAGGATGAGATAGAGCGGTGTCGCGTCGGCGGTCCCGTAATAGCGCTCATGCCACGCGCGGGCGGCCTTGCCGTGCCGCACCTCGTGCACGATCTTGCCGGGCTCCGCGTCGATCGTGGGGTCGTCCTCCTTCGCCTGGAGGTCGGCGAGCACTCCGAGCGCAGTGCGGGCGAGCTCCGGGCCGAAGACGAGTGTCTGCAGGCACGTGATGATCGTGTCGCGGCCGAAGACGGTCATGAACCACGGCACGCCTGCTCCGGGAAGCTTCCCGATCCCGGCACCGTCCGACTGCATCCTCAGGGACGCCAGGTCCGAGACCGACTGGCCGAACGAATGGCCGAGCGCGTCCCAGCTCGTCCTCAGTTGGGGCACTCGCAGCTGCCACGCGGCGAGGGAGTCCCGGACCCGACCGACCTCTTCACCGAAACGGCGGTGCGCGAACCGCGGGGCGACGAGCTCGCCGTCCGGCAGCGGTATCACTTCCACGTCCAGGTTCCATCGTTCCCGCGGTTGCAGGGCGAGCCGGTACTTCACCGTGGAACCGTCCACCTCGCCGAGCTGGGAGAAGATCACCTGGGTCTTGACGGGCGCGTCACCGTTGTCCGAGATCAGGAACTGGTTGCGCTCCTCGTCGTACTCGTTGGGCCTCAGCTCGGGCAGCGGCTTGGCGCGCAGCGGGTCGCCGAGCGCGAAATCGTAGTCCTTGACGGCGAAGATGTCGGCGAAGTCAGTGGCGACCTCGAGCTCGAGATCGAATTCGACCGGCTTCATGCCCTGGTTCTGGACGGAGAAGGAGTCCTGCATCCCCTCGCCTACAAAGCGCTCCCGACGGATCGAGAGCACGTCCTGGTCCAGACCGCCCGCGAGCGGGTTGCGCATGAAGAACGCGGCAGAGAAGTACTCGATCTTGTCCGAGGAGAGCAGCAGCGGGCGGTTGCCGTTGATGGTCAGCTTGAAGCGCGAGAGGTAGCGCGTGTCTTCGGAGAAGAGGCCTTCGCCCTGGTGGTGGAGGTCACCGACCTCATCGCAGATGCAGAAGGTGGCGCCTTCGAGGATTCGCAGCTGTCCGGGCATCAGGTCTCGGTACGAACTATGCGCCCGCCGGAGGACTGCGCAAGGGCCTTGATGACGATCTCGTCCACATTCATGTGGGCTGGCCGGGTCACCGCGAACAGGATGCAGTCCGCGACGTCCTGCGGCGTCATCGGCTCTACGCCCTCGTAGACCTTGCGCGCCGTCTCCGCGTCGCCGCGGAAGCGCACACGCGAGAACTCCGACTCGACGAGCCCGGCATCGACGGTCGTGATGTGGATCGGGCGGCCGAGCAGATCTTCGCGCAACGCGTACGTAAAGCCTCGCACCGCGAACTTCGAGGCCACGTAGACCGCCGCCTTCTCGTACGCCTGTCGGCCGGCGATCGAGCCGATGTTGACGATGTGTCCGCCGTCGCGGATGTGCGGTAGGAAGAGGCGCGTCATGCGGATCAGGCCGTTCACGTTGGTCTCCAGAACCGTGCGCTCGTCCTCCTCCGTGCTCTCGTCGAAGAGATCCCGCCCGAGCGCGAGCCCCGCGGCGTTGATCAGGATGTCGACGCCGGCCAGCTCTTCGGTGGCGGCCTTCACAAACCGTTCGCAGCTCTCCGGATCCGTGACGTCCAGCCCGAGCGGCGTCAGCGGTGCCTGGATCCGTTCGACGCGGCGCGCGCCGCCCACGACGCGTGCTCCTTCCCCGGCCAGGGCCAGCGCGGTCGCCGCGCCGATGCCGCTGGACGCGCCGGTGACGACGGCCGACTTTCCTTCCAGGCGGGGCACTGAGAGAGCCTAACGGCCGAGCGGACCGTGCCGCGCAACCGCTTCGCCGAGCTCGACCGTCCTGCTCGCCGGCTCGGCGTGCTCGACCTGAAGGGTCGTGTGCGTCAAGCCGAAACGCTCCGACAGGATCAGCTCGAGCCGGCGGCGCGCGGCGTGGCAGTCCGCACCGGGCGTCACCAGGACATGGGCAGAGAGCGCCGGGAAACCGCTCGTCACCGTCCAGACGTGCAGGTCGTGCACCTCGACGACGTCCTGCTCGGCGACGAGCGCGCGCCCGATCGCTTCGGGATCCGCGTCCCCGGGCGCCCGCTCGAGAAAGATCAGCGTCGACTCACGGAGAAGCTGCACGCTCGACCAGAGCATGAGCGCCGCGACTGCAAGGCTCGCGATCGGGTCGAAGCGGTCCCAACCGGTCGCGAGTATGAGCCCGCCGGCAAGCGCTGCGGCGCCGAAGGCCGCGACGTCGGTCAGGACATGGAGAAACGCGCCGCGGACGTTCAGGCTTTCCCGACTTGCGCGCGCGAGCACGAAGCTCGCGGCGAGGCTCACTGCGACGCCACCGAGCGCGACCGCCAGGACGAGCCCGCCGCGCACGTCGCGTGGATCGGCGAGCCGGTGGCCCGCTGACCAGATCACCCAGAGCGCGAGCAGGCCGAGGGTGATCCCGTTGGCCTGAGCGGCGAGGATCTCGAGGCGCGAATAGCCGAAGGTCCAGCGGCCGGCCGCGGGTCGTGCGGCCATCGCGGACGCGACCAGCGCGAACGCGAGCGCGGCCGCATCGGTGAGCAGATGCCCTGCGTCGGCGAGCAGCGCGAGCGAGTGGCCGATCAGCCCCGCGGCGATCTCCGCCGCCATCAGCAGCACGACGAGCACGAGCGCGATCGTCAGCGCCCGCCGGTCGGTCACCAACCTGTGTTCGTGTTCGTGGGCCGTGCGGAGAGGTTAGTCGGTGGCATCCACCGGAACGTGCCACGGGCCCTGGCGGCGGCCGCCGGTCCGCTCGATCGCCCGCATTCCCGGCAGGAAGAATGCACTGAGGGTCACGGCGGCACCGAGTGCCGCGGCACCGACCAGGGTCGCGCGGGCACCGAAGACCGCGGCCACAGGCGCCGTCAGCGCGAACGAGAGTGGCAAGAGACCGATCGAGATCAGCCAGTCGAGGCTCGAGACGCGCCCCAGCATCGATCCGGGAACGTGATGCTGCTTGATCGTCGCCCAGACGATGGTGCCTGCCGCCTCGAGCGCGTTGAAGACGAGGCAGACGAGCATCAACTCCCACGCCGCATTGGCGATTCCGTACCCCGCGATCGCCAGCGTCGCGAACGTCCAGGTCATGTACATGACCGTCACGTCCCTGCGCGGATGCCCGATGTGTCCCATGAACGCCGCACCGCCGACGGCTCCGAGACCGCCGGCCGCCAACACAAGCCCCAGGGTGCCGGCAGACGCGTGCAGCTCGTTCTTGACCAGGAATGGGAGGAGCACCTCTGCTGGGCCAAGAAATACGAGATAGGCGATCGCCGCGGACAGGAGCGTGCCCCACAGCCACACGCGCTGGCGAACGAAGCGAAGACCCTCCTTGAGCGCTGCGACGCTGGACGTCTGGACTTCGACGTGCCGACCCGCACGCCGCGGCATCGCCAGCACGGCGATGAGGCAGACCGCGAACGAGGCGGCGTCGATCGCGAACGCGACCCCTGCCGATGCGGCCACCAACGCTCCACCAGCGACGGGACCTATGAGCCTCATGGCGATGGGCCGAACGAATTGGTCGAGCGCGTTGGCCGCCGGCAGCTCCGACTTGGGCAGCAGCTCCGGCAAGATCGCCTCGAAGGCGGGCATGAAGAAGGCGGTACCGATGCCGTAGACCGCAACGAGGGCGACGAGCTCCCAGAAGCGGAGGGCGCCCATCAGGACGAGAGCCGCCAGGACGGCGACGGCGACCGCGCGGAGACCGTCTGCCCAGGCCATGACGACCCGCCGGTCGCGCCGGTCGCTGACGACGCCGCCGATCAGCAGGAACGCGATCGTCGGAATCGTCATGCCGATGCCGACGATCGACAATGCAGCGGGCGCGTTCCAGAGGGAGTAGCTCTCCCACGCGATCGCGATCAGGAAGATGCCGTCGCCGATCAGCGAAATCGTCATCCCGGTCCAGAGGATCCGGAAGTCGCGGTGCTTCAACGGCGAGAGCAGGTTGCCGCGACCAAACCCTCCCGGCCGGTCGAGCGCTTCGTGACTATGCTGCATTGGAGGCTGCTGACGACTCGACGTCTTCCTGAGTCGACGCGCCGGCAACCGTGAGGAACTTCGTCAACGCATCCGAATCCATCGGACGGGCGAAGAGAAATCCCTGGCCGAGCTCACAGCCGAGCTCTTCGAGCGAGCTGGCCTGCTCGGGAAGCTCGATTCCTTCCGCGACGACTTCGAGCGAGAGGCTCGTGCCGAGCGCGATGATCGCCGACGTCAAGGTGCTGTTGTCCTCCGCCCCGACGAACGATCGGTCCATCTTCAGAATGTCGACGGGGAATCGGCTGAGATAGCTGAGCGACGAGTAGCCCGTTCCGAAGTCGTCCATCGCCAGCCGAATCCCGAGCGCCTTGAGCTCGTGCAGCTGCATCATCGCGAAGTCGGTGTCTGTGAGCATCAGCGACTCGGTGATCTCGAGAACCAGTGCGGCCGCCGGCAGCCCTGTGACCTCGAGCGCCTGGCGCACGTCGGCAACGAGCGTCTCGGACTGCAGCTGCCTGACGGAGAGGTTCACGCTCATCGTCAACCCTTCGGTCCGCGGGAAGGTCTCCCGGAGACGAGCGCCTTCGCGACAGGCCGTTTCCAGGATCCATCGTCCCATCGGGATGATCAAGCCCGTTTCCTCGGCCACCGGGATGAACTGGATCGGGGGGATCGTTCCGCGCGTGGGATGGTTCCAACGCACCAGCGCCTCGACGCCGAGAATCTCCCGGTCGACGAGCCTCACGACCGGTTGGTAGTGCAACTCGAGCTGATCCATGGTCAGCGCGTGCTGCAGGTCCGATCGCAGCTCGAGTCGTTCGACGACACGCTCGTGCATCGTCGGCTCGAAGACGCGGTAGCTGCCCTTGCTGTCGCGCTTGGCCATGTACATCGCTACGTCGGCATTGCGCAGAAGCTCCGATGCCTCGGGCGCCTCGAGGTCCTCACCGACCAGGCAGATCCCGACGCTCGCACGCGGAAACACGTTCTTGCCTTCGATCTCGATGGGAAGGTCGAGTGCTCGCAGGATGCGGGCCGCTGCGTCGGCGGCGTCCGACGAGCCGGACACACCGTCGAGGAGAACGGCGAACTCGTCTCCTCCGAAGCGTGCGACGGTGTCGCCAGGACGAACGGCGATCTTCAGCCGGCGGCCGACCTCTTGCAGGACCTCGTCTCCCGCCGCGTGACCGAGACTGTCGTTCACTGTCTTGAAGTCGTCCAGGTCGATGAACATGACGGCGATCTCGTGCACGCCGCGCTGGGTGCGCATCAGCGCGTGCTCGACGCGGTCGGAGAACAGCGCGCGGTTGGCGAGCTTGGTCACCGGATCGTGGAAAGCTTGATGGGCGAGCTGCTCCTCGAACGCCTTACGCTCGCTGACGTCTCGGCAGTTGAGCACGATGCCGCGAACGTGCTCGTCATGGAGCAGGTCAGTGTGCTGGACCTCGAACCTCAGCGTCGCACCGTCTCGGTGACTGACCGAGCACTCGATGGTGTGCGCCTCGGCGTCGCCCGAACCGTCGATCGCGATCAATTGCGCGAGCAGGGGCCGGTCGGTCTCGCTCAGCAGCCGGTCGAACCGCGTTCCTTCGACCTCGTCCACGCGGTATCCGAGCAAACGCTCGATCGACGGGCTCTGGTACGTGATGAGGCCGTCGGCGTCCAACACCGTGATCAGGTCGCTCGAGTGCGCAACGAGGGAGCGGAAACGAGCCTCACTCTGGCGACGATGGAGATCTGCTGCCAGCGACGCGCCTTCGACGGCGAGCGAGACCTGCGTTGCCAGGGCGCCAAGCGCGTCTATCAAGTCGCGCGTGAGACTCACCGGCGACGAGATGACGATGGCACCGCGGACTTCGCCGCGAACCGTCAGAGGAGCCACGATCGTCGTCTGCCCTTCGGGGAGCCTCAGATCCCCTCGGACGTAAGGGGGTGGTTCAGCGTGCAGGACGCGCAGGGAGCCCGAGCGCTCCTGCAGGAGCCAGTCACACGTTCCTTCACCGACTCGGCCGCCCGTCGCGCCGTCGGACGAGGCCTCGACGACAGCTACGCCTTCCGACACGAGGACGAGTCGCACCGGCGGCTCGGCGGCGAGCAGGCGATGGACTGCCGAGATGGCGGCGTTTGCGACCTGCTCGTGACCGGCTGCAGCGACGAGCTCGACGCCCGCTCCGCGTAGAGCGCGTTCGCGCGAGACCACGCGCGCTTCCTGGCGCACGAGGCCGGCCATTCTCGCGACGACCAGCAGGAAGAGGACAGCGGAGGCGATGATGAGAACGAGCACGTCGGGGTTGCCAATCGACTGGACGAACCGAATTCCCGGCGCAATCAAACAGGCGCTGCCGAGCAGCGTGAGCCGCAACGGAGTCAGACGCGTTCCTAGCTCTGGTGCTCCCTCCTCGAGAGAGCGCATCGAGGGGTGAAGCGCCGCGGCGCCCCAGAGCAGGTAATAGAGAATCCAACCGGCGTCGAAGATCAGCTGGTGGTTGTAGGTGTCTTTCAGGAGCGCGTAGTTGTAGGCCGAATCCGTGGCCATCAGGCACACGATGCTGCCGACGAGGAACCAGAACGCCGGCGTGCGCTTGCCGGCATCGACTGCGAGCCTGATCGCGGCCGCAAGCAGCAGAACGTCGCCGAGTGGGTACGCGACCGACACCGCGTTGGCGAGCACGGTCAGGCCGGTGAGGTGGATGTTCGGGGCGATCAGGAACACCCACGACAGGAGACCGACACCGATCGTGAGGATCAGTGCGTCGATGAGCGCGGTTCGATCGGGCCGTGGGTTGCGTCGCTTGATGAGGATGAACAGGCCCGCCATCAGAACCGGATAGACCAGGAGATAGAGCGCATCGCCGATCGACGGGAAGCCGACGTCCGCTCCCAGCAGCTTCGGATAGCTGTACGTGTAGAGGTCGCCGCTGAAGAAGAGGAACTGTCCTGCCGCGAAGAGCCACCACGCAGCACGAGCGCGAGGTTTGTGCATTCGGATCCCGACGACGATCGCGACGACACCGGAAAGGCCGAGCGCGTTGATCAGCGGGCCGTTACCGGCAAGCGCCGGGGCGAACAGGTACAGGCTCGTGAGAACGCCGGTCCCGGCCAGGTACCAGATCCAGACCTGGTCGCGCGGGGTTCCAGGTAGGGCAAACCGTTTCATGCCGCGCGCTCGCTCGTGCGTGCCGGCTGCAGGTCGAAGACGTTCACCAGCCGGCCGACCACGTCGATCAACTGCTCGATCTCGGCGTCGGTGTTCGCGGCCGTGACCTGGACGCGGAATCCGACCTCGCTCCTCGGAACGAGCGGATAGGCAGCAAGCGTCACGTAGATCCCGTTGTCGAAGAGGAACCGCCCGACGGCGTCGATGTCCTCGTGGCGCGCGAGCGGCACCTCGATGATGGGGAAGCCGGATCGATTCGGCGTGTGCACCCCGAGGCGGTCGAGCTCGTGGAGCACGGCTGCCGTCTTGCGCCAGAGATCGGCGCGAATGACGTCACCGCGTTTCTCGTTCACGTCCAGGCCGACGAGCACGGTCGCGAGGGACGCGATCGGAGAGGGGCCGGAATAGAGATATGGCGGAGCGGCCGTCTTCAGCAGACGCTTCAGCTCCGGAGGGCACGTCAAGAACGCTGCCAGCGACGAGTAGGCCTTCGACAATCCCGAGACGAGCACGACGTTGTCGTACGTCTCGCCGGCGTAGCGAACGATGCTGTTCCCGCGGTTTCCGTACGGGCTGAGCTCGTCGTCGCTTCGCTCGCCGATGACCCCGAAGCCGTGGGCGTCGTCGACATACAAGAGCGCGTCGTATTCGCGGGCCAGCCGGGCGAATGCAGGCAGGTCGACGGCATTGCCGGTCATGCTGTTCACGCCGTCGACGCAGATCAGACGAGGCGATGGGCCATTCTCCTTGAGGAGTCGCTCCAGATCTTCCGCGTCCTCGAAGAGGAACCTCTTGACCGTCGCGCCTCGGGCCCCGGCCAGTTGGCAGCCCTCGTAAATTGTCTTGTGCGCCCGGGATTCGACGTAGATCGTGCCGCTGCCCGCGAGCACCGGAATCACCGACATGTGGATCAGCGTGATCGTCGGCAGCACGAGGGTGTCCTGTGCGCCTACGAGTGCGGTGAGACGTTCCTCGATCTGCGAATAGAGCACCGGACTGCCAAGCAGGCGCGACCAGCTCGGGTGCGTCCCCCACTTGTCCAGATACGCCGGGACGGCTTCGATGATCTCCCGCTCGAGGTCGAAGCCCAGGTAGTTACAGGAAGCGAAGTCCGCGAGCCACTTGTCTCCGACGCGAATCCTGCGACCATCGATCTCCTCGATCACCGCATCGCTCATCGGGTGGGAGCGCCCGAGCTCGTCGAGGTCATGGCAGGCTGCCAGCCACCTGTCGATCCAAGCAGGAGCCGCCAACGCGGCCCCGGGGCCGGCGGATGCGCGCGCAGTCACTCAGGCACCATCGGCCGGATCCGGCCTGATCTTGAGGGTCCGGGTGAGGACTCCGACAACAGGAGTCAACACGCCCGCCGGGAGACTAGGCGGAGCCGCTCCTGACGTCCGACTCGTACACGCTTTCCGCGACCCGCTGGAGAAAGCGAGCCTGCCCAGCCTCGATGCCGGCCGTGAAACGGCTTCGAGTCGGGTCACGTCCGCTGAGCGCTGCGTAGAACACGCACGCTGCAAGGTAGGAACCCTTCCGGCCGGGATGCTGGCCGTCAGCCGCCCAGAGATCGAGAGCCGGTTTGCGCCGAAGCGCCTCCGCCCACGCGAGCCCGGCGGGCGCGACCCGGGCACCTACCTCGGCTCCAAGCTTGGAGTAGCCCTCCGCCAGCCTTCTTTGCATCTCGGCGTACGTGTCATGCGGGATCGTCCTGCGGTCACCGAGCGCGTAGCCCCACGTCATGAAGAGGAGGGTCTGGGCGCCGGACGCGGCGATCTTCCCCTGCAGGTCGCGCGCGAACGGATAGGTACTGCGACGCCACTGCTCCTCCGGAAACGAGAGCAGCCAACTCTTCTCCTGGAGGACGACGACGTCCCACTTGACGTCGCGCAGAAGCTTCGTCAGACCGCCGTCCTTGTCAGCCTGGCCCAGGCTCCATCCGGGTGCGGCGTACTCGACGGAATAGATCGGCTTTCCTGCGGGATCGCCCGCCGCGAGCTCGCGTACGAGCGCCGGCAGCGAGTTCTTGAAGGTGAAGCTGTTGCCGACGAACAGCACGCGCAGGCCCGGCCGGTCGCTGCGCGCAAGCGCGATGTCCCCCCGCAGGGTCGGGGCAAACAGAGAGCGTGCGATTCCGACGTGGACGAGCCCGGAGTAGACGGT
>DASVEU010000200.1:0-3983 GCA_036380395.1 Gaiellaceae bacterium | reverse complement strand
GGCGTTCAAGGGCGAGATCAAGGGCTTCACGGGCGTCGACGATCCGTACGAGGAGCCGAGCAATCCAGACGTGCGCATCGACACCGAGCAGCACGAGCCCGAGGAGAGCGCGCAGCTGATCCTGCAGCACCTCGAGGAGCGCGGACTGGTACCCGCCGGAGTCACGGCATGAGCGTCATTGCCGACACGAAGCTGATCGCGCCTCACGGCGGCACGCTGGTCGATCGAACGGGCGACCGGCCCGGCGACGTCGAGACGCTCGAGGTCGTGACGTTGACCTCGCGCGAGCTCTCCGATCTGGACATGATCGCGTCAGGTGCGTTGTCGCCGCTCGAGGGCTTCATGGGCCGCGAGGACTGCGAAGCGGTGCTGGACACGATGCGCCTCGCAAACGGACTGCCGTGGGCGCTACCGGTCTGCCTGGCAGTCGATGCCGATGCCACGCCCGAGGGTGACCGGGTCGCACTCGCGGACGAGAGCGGCCGGCGCTTTGCGGTGCTCGAGGTCGAGGAGTCCTACGAGTACGACAAGCAGCACGAGGCTCAGCAGGCGTTTCGCACGACAGACGAGGCTCATCCCGGCGTCGCGCGCCTCTACGAGCAGAAGCCGCTGTACTTGGCGGGCCGCGTGACCGTGTTCGAGCGCGCCGAGCCGTCCTTCCCCGAGCTCGCGAAGGATCCCGCAGAGACGCGGGCGGAGTTCGCGGAGCGGGGCTGGCGCCGCGTCGTGGGCTTCCAGACGCGGAACCCGATCCACCGCGCACACGAGTATCTGACGAAGGTCGCGCTCGAGACCGTCGACGGCCTGCTCGTCCATCCGCTCGTCGGAGACACGAAGTCGGACGACGTGCCCGCGGCCACGCGTGTCGAGTGCTACCGCGTGCTACTCGACGGGTACTACCCGCCGGACCGTTTCGTCCTCAGCTCGTTTCCCGCTGCGATGCGCTACGCCGGGCCGCGCGAGGCAATCTGGCACGCGATCTGCCGCAAGAACTACGGCTGCTCGCACTTCATCGTCGGCCGCGATCACGCGGGCGTTGGCGACTACTACGGCACGTACGACGCACAGCTCATCTTCGACGAGTTCGAGCCGCACGAGCTCGATATCGAACCGATGTTCTTCGAGCATTCCTTCTGGTGCAAGGCGTGCGGGTCAATGGCGTCGGCGAAGACCTGTCCACACGGTGGGGACGACCACGTTTTTCTCTCGGGCACCAAAGTGAGGGAGATGCTCGAGGCGGGTGAGTTGCCGCCCCAGGAGTTCTCGCGGCCCGAGGTCGCGGAGGTGCTGATCCAGGCGTACCGGGCGTAGCGTGTGACCTGGCAGTTCACTCTCACGGGACTGCTGATCGGCGTCCTTGTCGGCCTGACCGGGATGGGCGGCGGCGCGCTGCTGACACCGATCCTCGTGCTTGTCTTCGGCTTCAAGCCGACGTACGCGGTCGGGACAGACATCCTCCACGGCGCGGTCTTCAAGAGCTTCGGCGCGGTGCGGCACCGGCGGCTCGGCAACGTCCACGCTCATCTCACCCTCTGGATGTTCGCGGGGTCGGGGCCGCTGTCCCTGCTCGGAGTGGCCGTCGCCGGACGGCTCGAGCGCTCCTACGGCGACGGAGTCCAGTCGGCCGAGGGCTATGCGATCGGCGCGGCGCTCGTGCTCGGTGCCATCGGTCTCGTTGCGAAGACATTCATCAAGCGTGGGATGCAGCCGAGCGAAGCCGGATTCGTCATGCAGCGCAAGGACAAGTTCCGCGCGGTTGCAATCGGTGCCGTCTTCGGCTTCATCGTCGGCCTCACCTCGGTCGGAAGTGGCACGTTCTTCGGTCTCGTCATGGTGATGGTCTATCCGCTCACCATTGCTCGGATCGTCGGCACGGACATCTTCCATGCTGCCGCGTTGCTCTGGGTTGCCGGCTTGGGCCATCTCCTGCAGGGCAACGTCGATCTGCACGCGATGGGCTGGCTGTTGCTCGGCTCCATACCGGGGATCTGGATCTCGAGCCGGTTCACGCTGCAGATCCCTCAGGACGCGCTCCGGCTCGGCCTCGCCGGCGTGCTCGCACTCAGCGGGGTCAAGCTTCTCAACGTGCCGGCAGCGACCTACGTGATCTCGATCGGCCTCGGCGTCATGCTCACCGTGTTCGTCGTCTGGCTGGCGACCGGGATGCGGGGCGTACAATCGCGCTCCGATGAGGCGCAACGCACCGACGATTCTCGCGCTCCTGCTCATCGTGGCGACCGCGACGGCATTCGCGGTGACGCAGCGCCTGAAGCTCGAGCCTAGCCCGATCTCCCAGACCCGTGTCTCCGACGTCTTCTCGCCCGTGTGCCGCTGCGCGTCCAGGGCAGCGAGCATCGAGTTCTCGCTGCGCAGGGCCGACGACGTGCGGATCGCGGTCCGGACCGGTTCCGGCGAGGTGACCGTCGCCGAGGGCTCGTTTGCGCAGGGCGACGTGCACGTTCGCTGGGATGGGCGGGATGCTTCCGGGGAGCTCGTGCCAGACGGGACGTATCACCCATTCGTGGAGCTCAAGCGCGCCGGCAGGACGATCGATCTGCCGAACCCGATCCGCGTCGACACGATCAGACCGTCGATCAAGTTCACAAGTCTCCGGCCGAGGCTATTCCGGCCGGGCGCGGAGAAATTGAAGGTGACCTACAGGGTCTCCGAGCACGCGCATGCGCTCCTCTTCGTCGACGGCAGGCGTCGCGTGTTCACAGCGTCCACGCGCCTGCGAGGGCGGTTGCAGTGGTACGGGAAGGTGCGCGGTCACCTGATCCGGCCGGGCCGACACAAGGTGAAGCTCGTCGCCGAGGATCTCGCCGGAAATCGTTCTGCGCCGACACCCTGGGTGGTCGTGCGCGTCCGTCGTCCGTGACGGCGACCCCCGGCGGTCCACCCGTGCTCGTCCTCGGGGTGCGCCGCTCGGGAACGACGCTGCTCCGGGTGATGCTCGACCGGCACTCCGAGCTCGCCGTCCCCGACGAGTCGTACTTCGTGCCACAGCTTGCCGACCGTCACTTCCGGCACGTCGAGCCCGACGAGTTCGTCGACGACCTGCGCAGGATCGACACGCTTGCGGAATGGAACGTGCCGTTGGACAAGGTGCGCGCACGCCTGACCGAGCGGATGCCGATCGGTGCCGCCATCGCGACCGTGTACGCGGTCTACGCGACCGAGCGTGGCAAGGCGCGTTGGGGCGACAAGACCCCGATGTACATGCAGAACCTGCGCCTGCTCGCGCGGCTGTTTCCGGACGCGCTTTTCGTCCACCTCATTCGCGACGGGCGCGACGCGGCACTGTCGTTCCTCGCGATGCCGAGGGGCTTGATGACGGAGACGTGGATGCAGCCGCGCGACACGGCCGGATTCGCGTGCCAGTGGCGTACCGAGGTGAAGGCAGCGCGGCGCCTTGGCCGCAGCGTCGGAGTTGAGCGCTACCTCGAGGTGCGCTACGAAGACCTCGTCCGCGACGTCGAGTCGGTGCTTCGGCGCATCTCTGAGTTCGCCCGGCTTCCGTACGAGCCGGCCATGGCCGACTACGTGGGCAACGTCGACGTCTCGGCCAAGCCGCACCAGCAGAGCCTCCGGCATCCTCTGACCGCGGGCCTGCGCGACTGGCGGGTGCAGATGTCTCCCGAGGACGTCGGTGCCTTCGAGCAGGTGGCCGGTGATCTCCTCGACGAGCTCGGCTACGAGACGCACGAGCGGCCAGACGCAGGCGGAAGGTTCAAGCGAGCGTCGTACAACGCGCGCGCCGCGGCTTGGCGGGCGGCCAGCCTCGGTCTACGGCGCTCCCCCCTTTGGCGCCGTCGTCACCCGGCCCTGCGCTGACTTCTTCTGCGTCGCCTGCCGCTTCTTGGCGCGCTGAAGGGCGAGGATCTGCGGGCTTCGTCGTCCGTGCCACGCCATCACGATTCCGTTCAGCGTGAAGAAGTAATGCCGCTCGGTGACGATTCCCGGCGAATACTTGCCGATGTTCA
>DASVEU010000199.1:0-11066 GCA_036380395.1 Gaiellaceae bacterium | reverse complement strand
GACCTCACCGCCAGAGACCAGCCGCTCCACGACGCCGGCAGCCCGCTCCGCGAAGCGACCGTCGCCGTCGAGGACGACGATCTGGTCGTACACGCGCCGGACGGGTAGCGCGACGTCCATCAGCCCGAGAGCGCGTGCCGCGGACAGGATTGTGCGCGTTTCGAGCACGTCGTAGATCGTCCGCTCCGCGGCGACCGGTTCAAGCGCCGCGGGCGTGCTGACTCCGAAGACCTGCAGCACGGCCGCAAGCTGCGGTGCGGACATCCAGCGCTCGGCGTACGCACGGTGATCCGCAGTAGCGGCGGTCAGCCGGGGGACCGCGATCTCGCCGCGGGCCTCGTCGAGCACCGTGCTCGACACTGCGCTGTCGTTCAGGCGATGCCGTGCGTAGGAGATCTTCGTGAGCAGCTTCGACGACTTGCTCGTGTCCGCGCCGCCGAGCGGGCCCTCCAGTTCGAAGCGGTCGGTCAACGCTTCGCGCTCGAGGTCGGTCGCCTCAGCGAGCAATCGCTGGCGCTCATCGTATGTGACGGCGACGAGGTTCGCGCGCATGTACCGGGCCAGCGCTTCGCCGCTGATGCACGCCGCGACGTGGGGATGCTGCGTCTGCGGGTACAGCGCCTGACGCCTGTGGCCGACGACCTCATAGACCCGTTGTGCCTCCCGCAGGTGCCCGTCCGCCTCTGACGGGACCCGCTGCGCCAGCGTGACGCGTGGGCCGGCGACGTTGAAGCGAGCGCGCAGTGCCTCGCCACGGTCGACACCGCTGTCCGGCCGCTCGGCGGCGTCCGCCTCGCGCTCGAGGTCGCCGAGCGCCGCGACGATGTCGCGCGTCCCGGTCTCAAGATCCGCGTTGAGCCACCCCACCTTGAGCCTCAGCAAGGCTTCAAGCCGGCGGGAGCGCGCGGCACGCCGCTCATCGCCGAAGCGAGCGGCCACACTTTGCGCTAGCGCCATCTGCTCGAGCGCTGCGGCCAGCGCGACGGCGTTCCGCGGGTCGTGCTGGTTCGTCCATCGCGCAAGGCTCTGGAGCGCGTCTGCCAGTTCGATCGGCTCGGCGCCGGCCACCGCCCCAAGTACCGTCACCGCCGGCTCGGCGAGTTGCCGCGACTCTTCGACGCGGCCGCGCAGCTCCATGAGGCTCGCCGCCCGCTGCAGGACGAACCCGTCGATCAGGAACGTGGGCTGCCTCGCCGCGAATGCGGCGAGGATCAGCTTGGTGTAGCGCTCCAGGAGGCTCGGTTCCGCGGCGGCGGAGAGCGCGGCGAAGGTCTCGGCGCCGCGCACCATGTCCGCGGCGGTGCGCGCCTCGTCGTCTTGGCCCAGCACGCGCTCGGCGGCGCGACCGACCAGGCGATGCATCCGCGCCACACCGGCTTCCGGCGTCAGGTCGACGAGCCCGAGCGCCTCGAGCCGCTGGAACGTAGCGTAGTCGGCGACGTCGTCGCAAATCGGCAGGTGGTCAGGCGGCAGCAGCTCAAGGCGCTGAAGGACCGGCCCCAGTTCGCCGTACTCCTCGAGCACGGCGCTGACGAGTGCGACCGGACCACGAAGCTCGTCGTCCGGTAGGGCCTCCGCGTGACGCTGCAGGCGCGCGGCATCGCCCCCGCCGTCGCTCAGATAGCGCAGGAATGCGCGCAGCGTCACCGCACGTCCGGCGACCAGCTCCGCCAACGCGGAGTGAGTGCCCAGGGCGCGCGCGACGTCGGTGTCATCGATCGGTGCGAGCGCCTCTCGCTCGTTGACGAGGCTGAGTTGCAGCCAGGTCGGGTTGGTCGTCGTGACGATCACCGCCTGCCCCTTCTCACGATCAGGGCGCGGCAGCCAACGGAGGACCTGCGACGGATCCCCGTCGGCGTTGTCGAACACCACGCACCAGGAACCGGGCGACGTGCTCAGGCGGGCAAGTAGCGACGCTGCGTCGCCGTCCCGCTCCTGCGGCTCCAGGCGCCCGACGGACACACCGCGTTCACGAGCACCAACCTCGGCCGCCGACGTGACGATCGTCTCACCCGACGAAGCATCGAGAATGACGGCCGGTCCCGACTCGCGCTCCGCCGCCAGATGCAGCGCGGCTGTGGTCTTGCCGCTCCCCGAGTCGCCGTGGATGACGATGACGCCGTGCTTGCCGCGCAGCCGCTCGCAGATGCTTTCCTGACTCTCGTATAGCTTCAGCGCGCCGGCGTGTGCCGGGAGGCTCCTGGGGATGAAGGTCGGGTCCCGGTCCGGCGCGTACGGGGTGAACCCGTGCCGCTCGTTCGCGGCGACCACATCGATCAGCATCAGCCGTTGTCCCGAGGTGACGGCGTCAGCGACCCATCGCTGGCCCTCCGCAAGGGCGTCGGCAAAGCTCGCCGCCTGCGCACGCTTCGGTGTCACGAGCGCCTGGACGACGTCGATGGCCATGGCCACCCCGTCGCCGACGAGGTCGGCGGTAGCCCGGCTCGCGTAGGCGATGCCGCCGGTGCCGGTGGCGGTGCCGCCCACATGGTCGCCGACGATGACGAACGCATGGTTTCGGCCTACCGCCAGGTGCGGGCGCGTTCCGGCGCGCACGGCAAGCGCGGTCAGCAACAGGCTTGCGTCAAGGCAGGTGGCTGCCCGGTAGCGCTGGATGTCGCGCGGCGTGCGGATCTGCTGCGACGCGAGCGACGACAGCGGCGCGGGCCGCTTGGGCTCCTCAACGTAGTTCCAGCCCGCGCCTGCGAGTACCTCGCCGTACACGCGCGCCACGATCTCCGGCGCGGACAGGCCAGCGGGGAGCTCCGGGGCGTCGAATCCCCAGAGCGCGTCGGTCGTCGCATAGCGGGCGAGGGCGACATACTCGGCGTCCTCGGTCTTCGCGGCGCGCCCGCGTTGCCAAAGCGGCCAAGAGGTGGTCGGCGGATCAGGCATCTTCGGCACGCTCGGTATCAGTGGAGGAGACACGGACCGCAAAGTCCGAAAAGTCGGGGACGCCGCGGCCGTGAGGAGCGCCGTCGTGAGGAGGGCCGTCGTGTGCAGCCAGCACCTCTGGCGACTCGCTGCGTAGGCGGTCGTCGTACCGACTGAGCGGGACCAGCTCGCCAGTAGCGGGATCGAGGCGGACCAACGGCCCCAGCGCGGCCCGGACCAGCGCACCCGCCCGATCACCGGCCGGCAGCGCGAGGACCGTAGCGAGGTACACGTCGGTGACCGACCCGGGCCGATCGTCGTCCGTGCCGACCAGGGCCGCGAGCCCAAGCAGCGCCGACCGGAACTCATAGGGGTCACCGTCACCAAGCCGCCGGTGGAGCACGGTCACCAGGGCCCGCTCCAGCCGCGCGTCACCTTCGCGCGCGGCCTGCAACAGTGTTTGCTCGCTGCTCCGCTCGGCGACCGCCGCCGTGATCCGGTCCGCCGTGACCCACTGCGTCGATGCGATAGCGCGCTCATTCAGCAGTCGCTCCGCCAAGACGTCCAAGGCAGAGTCTTCCGTACGAGGCGCCGCGTGTGATTCGAACCTCCTGGTCTCGCCGTCGTCGAAGGAATCGCCTGCGGCGAACCCGGGCGCGAGCAACAACGACACCGCGGTCCAACCCGGCTTCGAGAGGTGCGCCGCCGCCTGCGCGGGATCCACACGGATCCATACCCGCTCCAGGTCGCTCGGGCCGCGCGGGACGTGTATCAACACGAGGCGGATCCCGGGCGCGTCGGTCCGGCGCAGCTGATCGATGATCTCGGTCGGCGTGCGGTCGGCAGCTACCGCGACCAGATCGAGCGAGACGGCGACGCTGTCGTGGTTGACGAGGAAGTTTGACCAGACCTCAGGCGGTGGCCCGTTGCCGATTGACAGCGCCATCCGGGCGAGATCGAGGATCATGTCCGGCAACTCGGGCAGTGGCGGCGCGTCGACCGACGCCGGCCAACCCGCCGGCTTCCACCCAAACCCCCGCGACACGGCAAGACCGCCGCGCTCGAGGTCCACCGCCGCCTTGAGCGCCGATTCTTCTGCCGGGACTGCGAGCAACTCGCGCGCACGCGCGTCCCATCGCGGCTCGCGACTCGCGTCCATGAGGTCGTCCACGGTGCCGAGAACATCCTGGCGAGACGGGTCACCGGCGAGTGCGTCACCCGCGTCCTTCACCGCGAGCGCGGGCCGGACGAGCAGCGTCCGGACGCGGGGTCGGGGGCCGGTTCGCCACACCACGCGAGACGGAGCGAGTGCGGGCACGTCCGCTTCGAGGAACGGCGCGCCGCGAAGGAAACGCACGCTGGAGCCCGCAGTGAGCCGGGCGGCGAGGAACCGGTTGAGCGCGAACGCATTGCGGAGGGACGTGACGCGGCCCGCGCGGACTTCGACGCCCCCCGCGCTTGGTCGAAGCCAATCCCGCAAGGAGTCGTCGGCCCCATCGAAGGATCCACTCGCGTACGCGTGCAGCGTACCCTTCCCACGCGTGCCGCTGATGCCGGCCTCGACGCTGAGCACGTCCTCCCTGAGGCGGTCGGCATCGAGAAGCTGCGTCGCAAGCGTTGTCAGCATCGATTGATTGAACTCGCGCTTCGCCTCGCGACCGATGAGGCTGAGACGCAGTAGCTCCGTCAGCGCGCCATCGCCGTCACCGACGATGGTGTGGTGGCGCTGCTCAGAATCGTCGAGCACCTGCGCGAGATCGTTGTCCTTCCAGTAGCTGCCCGACATGGTCGTCCGGTCGCCCACCCGCGGTTCGGGCAGGAAGCCGGTCGCCACCACGACCAGGTCGTACGACTCCTCTGCCACTCTCACGGACCCCGCGGCATCCGGCTCGGCTGTGCTACGGAGGTCGCAGACGGTCAGCTTCACCTTGCCGTCGGCGGAGTCGACCTCGCTCACCGAGTGCTGGGAGCACCACGTCACGCCGCCGCGAGCGGCCGCGAGTGCGAAGCCGGCAAGCAGTTCGAGCCGGACACGCGCGCTTGGACCTGCGGCCCAGTCCATCAATGGCAGGCCAGCACGTTCCTGATTCCAGCCCTCGACCGGCCAATCGAAGAGGTTCGGATGAAGGTACCGGTCGAATGACCAGCGCTGGGTGGTGATCGGTTCCTCGTGCTCGTCGACCAACGTTACGTTCGCGCCGAGCAGCCCCGCGGCCGCCGCAAACGTCGCCCCGGCAGCACCCGCCCCGACCACCCCGACGGAGCTCGGTTTCCCGTCGCGCCCGACCAACCGTCCGGTGCGATGCAGCGCCCAGGCGAGGTTGATGGCCCGGGCCTGCTGCGCCACGACCGTGACGCGCGTCTCGTGCGACCCGCCCAGGACAAACGTCTGAGGGCAGAGTTGCCCGTCCCCGCCGCGCGCTTGCGCGAGCCGCAGCACCAATCCCGGCCAGTCGCGGTTCACGGACACCGGGGACTCGACACGGCGCGATCTTAGCGTCAGCGTGGCGCCACATCCGTGAACGTCCGGATTTGCAGTGATCACGCTGGAGGCGGCGCGGGATCAGCCGGTGAGCACGGAGTGCAGCATGCGCAGCGACCTGATGGTGGAGCGCAGCTCCTGAAGGTAGTTGTGCACCGCAAACGGCTGTGCCAAGCGCGGGTCGATCCCGCCGGGCTCGATGCCGACGACGTCGACCTCGACGCCGTGCGGCACCGCGAGCATGCGGATGGCGTCGGCGCCCTGATACGGGGCGTAGATGTCCGTGGTGACCAGCAGCACCGCGTCGCCTCGGCGCAGCCAGGTCGAGTCACGGGCCAGCCAGGCGTACGTGTCCGGCGTGTTGGCGCGCCGGACACCCGGCTCTGACGAGGGTGCAGCGACAACGTGCGCCGCCACACCTGCGGCGGTGACGTAGTCGGTGACACCCCAGGAAGCGCCGACGACTTCGGATGGCTCGCCACGCGTGCTGACCGGGGCTCCGAGGCCGAACGCAGCCTCTACCCCGGCACGCATCGCGTGGTACTCGTCTGTCACCGAGGTGTCGAGCAACTCGGCGACCAGCGTCTCCTCGTCCCCCTTGAGTGGGCGGAACCCACCCAGCGCGATGATGCGGTCGGCCGTGATCGTACCCGCGTCTAGCAGGTTCGCCGCGTGGCGTGGACGCGCCAGGCAGGCCCGCACCAGCCCCCCGAGGATGACGACGTGCTCGTAGTGTTCGCGCGCAGGCGCGGTGGTGCCCCGCATCCCCAGTACGGTGGCAGCGGCGAAGACCATCGCGGTGAGGTCCGGCGTGAAGTCGGGGGCCTTGACAAGGTTGCGCTCCTGGCCGGCGCGATAGTCCCAGCGCTGCGAGAACGCCTCTAGGTACGCGAGCCAGGCCCCGAGATCCGGCTGACCGGACGTCTCGCCCCCGAAGGCCGCGACGACCCGGGCCAGGTCGGGAGAGCGTGCCCACGCGTCGACCCAGGTCAGCGGGTCCCCGGCGGGTGACAGCACGGCGGGTTCGGGCGGAGTCATGGGTTGGGGCCTCCGGTAGTGGCGGCGAGTTCCCGGAAGTGATCCCCCCGGGCGCGATAGTCGACGTGTGTGTTGAAGCTCGGAGCGGCCGGCGACAGGAGCACGACTGTCCCCGGTGTCGCCAGGGCGCGCGCCGCCGCGACTGCCGCCGGAAGGTCGGCGACTTCGTAGGCTTCCCCGCCGGCCGCCCGGACGGCCTGGGCCAGCCGTGAGCCAGTGACCGGCAGCGTCACGACCAGCGCGCGGGACCGGGCCGCGACGAGACCGAGCTCGGCGTAGTCCTGCCCGCGATCGAAGCCGCCGCCAATCACGATCAGGCGCGCGTCGGGAAAGGCGGCCATGGCCGCGAGCGTGCTCTCCGGTGTCGTCGAGATGCTGTCGTCCACCCATTCGACGCCGTCGCCCTCATGCACCGTCTGCAACCGGTGTTCGAGCGGTTGCAAGCCGGCGAACGCCGCCGGCAACGGCGGCAGCGGGATGTCGAGCGCCTCGAGAGCGGTGAGCGCGCCGCAGAGGTTCAGCGCGTTGTGCCGACCGCGCAGCGGGAGCACGTCGCGCGCCAGCGACGGGGCTCCGTCCTTCATGACGCTCCCGTCGTCGTCGACGCGCCAGCCTGGTGCAGTCCCGTAGACGTACACCGGCCCGGGCGCGCGCTCCGCGGCCATCACTTCCGGCGACAGCGCATTCACCACGCACCGTTCGACACCCGGCAGCGCGAGCAGGCGTAGCTTGTCCTGCCGATAGGCGTCATCGGTGAGGTGCCAGTCCAGGTGTTCGCGGTAGACGTTGCCGGCCATCGCGACCTGCGGCCCGCAGGTGAGGTCAGCGATCTGGTAGCTCGACAGTTCCAGGACGGCGAGTTCGGTGTCGGGGTAGTCAAGCAATTCAAGTGCGGGTCGGCCGATGTTCCCGGCCAACTGCACTCCTCGGCCGGTCGCAGCGACCAGGTGGGCTACGAGTGACGCGGTCGTGCTCTTGCCCTTCGTCGCGGTGATGCCGATCGTGTTGCGGCCGCCGCGCTCGGCGAGCCACAGCCCGGTCGGCGTGACGATCGGTGTGCCCTGCGCGGCGATGGCTCGGAGTTCGGACCGGTGGCGCGAAACACCCGGCGAGCGCACGAGCACGTCGCATGTTCTGAGCGCCTCGAAGGCCTCGCTGGCGCTCACCACTCGCGCGTCAGCGGTCAACTCGGGAGCGTCCGGAGCGTCCTCCAGAACGACGACCGCGATCCGTGCCCGCGTTAGCGACGAGCGCAGGACCCGCGCGAACGAACGGGTTTCAACGCCCGCCCCCCAAACGCCGATAGAGCAACCGTCAAGGTCCGAGAAACGCACGGAGCTCGTCGGCTAATTGGGCGGGGATCGCGTGCTCCTCAGCGAGTCGCAGAAACGAACCGATTCGCGTGCTGTCGCGGCCGTGCACCTCTAGCGCTTCAGCGACGAGCCGCCGCACCACCACCTGATCGCGCCACGCGTCGCGGGCGTCCAACAGCTCGATTGCCGCGAGGCTCTCCTCCTCCTCACCGACGCATTCAAAAGGCTTGTGACCTCCCGTCGCGGTCAGCAACGCAAAGCCCTCGTATTGTCGTTCGTCATCGAGCATCGCGCCGCCGAACACTTCTGCGAGCGGTTCCGGCGCCATGAACGGCGCGAGCATCAGGTATACGAACCGGCACTTCGGGCAGTCACGACACCACGCCTCGCCACCCCGCAGGGCCGGGTCGGTCTGAAAGTTCCGGTTGCAACTCGTGAAGGCGTGGTGGTAGGCGCCGAGCTTTGTCGCGAAGGCGCGCGCTATGACCAGTTCCGACGCCGGGCGCAGCAGCGAGTAGATGTCGACATCGGTTGACGCTTCCGCGGCTGCGGCGCGGAGCAGGCCTTCCGCCCGTGCGCTCTTGCTGAACTGGTGGTTCACCTCGACGCCGTCGTGGATGAGGTTCCCGACCGAAGCCGAGCGCTCGTTGGCGAGGGCAACCGTGTCGTATCCGTTGAGCCTCGCCGTGAGCAGCGCTACACACGAGATGATCGCCGTGATCGGGACGTGGCCGTTGAGGGCTCCTGCCGCGTGGAGGCGCTTGAACGTCGCGAGCGGCAGGCTGCGTGCCACCTCGAGCATCGGCAGGCCGGCAACCTCAGCGGTGCGCCGCATCGGGTCGAGGCAGTTCACGACAAAGAGCGCGCACCCGACTCCGGATCGCTTCACGACCTCAAGAGCGACGACCGAGTCCTTTCCACCGCCCACCGGAACAAGAACGCGTCTTGGAGAACGGGCCTGGCGAACTGCACCGCCCGTGGGCCGCAGCGCTGGTCCGGGGGCGAACTCGGGCGTGGGCAGTCGCGGCAACCGATCGCGGTTCGCGTAGGCGAATTCGCCGAGCCCCTCTGAATACAAGGCTTCGAGGTACGCTGCCGCCGCGGGGGGAGGTGCTCCACTCTCGCAACTCACGGAGGGCGGCGCCGCCAGCTTGTAGTAGCTCACCCCGGCCACCCAGTGCAGCAGATCGAGAAGCGGACGCACGGCGTCCTCGTCAGCGATTACGCCGGGCTCAAGCGGGATGTCGAACGTCTCGGTGAACTCCTCGACGTCGTCGAGGGCGTAGCGCAGCGTGACCCGGCCGTCGGGGCTCAAGGAGCGACCGAGGAAGCGAAAGCGACCGATCGCGGTGGAGTCGAACGAAGAGATCCGAGACCTTTCGGCTGCGAAGGAAGAACCTCGACCAGATTAGGGGCTCGGGACCTCCGCCAAACCTGTGCGTTGCGGGAGGGTGCCTCCTTCTCGGAGCCATAGTCTCGCGGTCATGTTGCCTTCCTTGTCTGTCGATCACCCTTCCCAAGACGCATTTGGCGGTCTTGAGGCCCTCTACTTGGAACTGCACCGTCGCCAGGTCGCCGCGTCTCCGAGTCGGATGGGGTTGGCCGCCACGACCGACCAGGTGGCTTGGGAGCGGCGCCGAGCCTTCTACATCGAGTCCGGATCGTTCGTCGTCCGCGCCCACGCGAACCATCGACTCATTGGCTATGCCGCCGCGGGGATGCGCCCAGGATTCGCGGGATGGGGGCCCGAGGCGCCGATGGGCATCATCCACGACTTGGTCGTCACCGAGCCAGCACGTCGGCAAGGGGTCGGGACGTTGCTCCTCCACCGCGTTCGATCGGAACTCAAAGCCACTGGCGCAGTGGCACTTCAGCTAAGCGTCGTTCGCCACAACGCCGACGCTCTCGCCTTCTATTCGCACAATGGATTCGAAACCATCGCCGAGACGCTCGGAGTTGCGCTCCGCTAGGTATCCGTGCAGGTCCGCGCTCAACGGCGTTCAGCGTGAGAATTCGCGGCCTGGCTACCTGGAAGGAAACCTCTCCCCGGCCAAGCACGCTCCAGCGGTACGATAGATCGATCATGCGCGACCTGTCCGCGATCGACCGAACCATCCGAGGAACGCCGATCGCCACGCTGGCGGAGCTTCAGACGTACGCGTACGAGGTCCCGGAGGACAAGGCCCCGCCGGCGCTCTTCAGCCGCTTGACCGCTGGCGAGGAAGTCGAACCCGGAGAGCTCTTTACCTCGTTGGACACCGAGGGTCGCGTCGCCGCGGGGGACAGTGACGCCGCTCTCGAGATCATCGAGACGATCAAGCGCCGCCTGCGAGCCGCGTTCCCAGACGAGGTTCCGGACACAGACGTGTGGGGCCTTGACTCCCGCCGCTAAACAACGGGGAGTTGCTCGTGAACAAGATCGCGGCCACACGACGCGCGAAGCAGCGCGAGTGGTCGCCTAGATCGCTGATCTGACCGTCGAGACTCTGCCAGTAGCACCACTCAGCCAGCGCGCGTCGTGCTGCACAAGTCCTCACCCTTCGATGACGCCGAGTCTCGCGGCTTCCTCGCGGCCGCGACGAAGCGAGGGTCTACAGCCGAGCGGATCTGCTTGTCGCCTCGTGAAGACATCCGGCCTTCCGACTTGGTGCCCACACGCCGCTGAGAGGGGACCCTGCTGTCTCTTGGCGATGCCCGCCATATGCTCTACACCCCTGGGAGTGTCCCGCCGCACGCCACCTGCCTGGGTCTGTTCGTGCCTCAGCCCCGTGGGCTGCGCCCCGCCGTGCGCGCTCGCAGCGGGACACAGCTAGACGGGGATGGGCGCCGTGAGAAGGCTGGTGATGAGCGCCACGACTTCGTCGTCGTCCGGAAGCCCCGCGGCAGGGTCATGCGCATGAACGCGGAGGTGCTCGGCAGTTCGTCGCTGCAACTCATTGGGGAACAGCCGCACCAGCGCGTCTCCTGACGGGAGCCGCGCGGCGAACTCAGGATCAGCGACGCACTGAAGAAGAAGGCCACGGCTCCCTTCATGCGCCGTGGTCGCTTGCGTGGGATCGGCGGCGGACACCCCCGTCGGACGTGTCTCGGCCCGGCTCTCCGGACTCGACAACAACGAACGCAGCAGCGACGGCTTTAGCTCCAGATGTCGCGCGACGCAGCTGATCAGATCCTCCCGCACGGCGCCCGGCTGGACGTCGGCAAAGACGTCCCGCAGTTCGTGAACGAGCCGGTCCTTGGCTTCGGCCGTGCCGATGTCAGCCCGCTCGAGATGATGCTGCACACGGAAGCGGGCGAAAGCCCCAGCTTCGGCTACGAGCTCGCGTACCGCCGGCGCGCCTTCGCGTTGCAGCAGGTCG
>DASVEU010000198.1:0-3421 GCA_036380395.1 Gaiellaceae bacterium | reverse complement strand
GAGCATCACGCCTGCTTCCTCCGCCTGCTCCGCGAGCCAACGGCCGAGCCGCGACAGTGACGCCACATAGTTGCCCTCGTTCTTCATCGTCGGCGGGGCAGGAATGCGCAGCGCGTTCTGCTTCGTCAAAAAGTAGACGGACTCGTGGTCGACGGGGCCGTAGAAAGGCATCTCGTCGATGCGCTTGCGTCCCTTGAAGAGGCGTCGCAGCGCACGCGGATTGACGACCGCGCCCGAGAGGAGATGCGAGCCGGGCTGCTTGCCCTTCTCCAAGATGGCCACGGGAACCTCGCCGAGCCGCTCGCGGAGCTCCGGAGCATCCTCCAGCAGCTGACCGAGCCGAATCGCACACGCGAGCCCGGCCGGCCCGGCGCCGACGATCAGGACGCCTACTTCGATGCGCTCTTCCGGCGAATCGCTCGGCGCCGCGATGTAGTCCGCCGCACGAAACAGAGGTGGGAAATCTGCAGGCTTTGTCACGACGCTTTCCGCGCTTTGACGAGCTCGGTCAGCTTCGGCACGACCTCGTGCACGTCACCGACGACGCCGAGATCCGAGAACTCGAAGATCGGCGCATTCGAATCCTTGTTGATCGCGACGATGACACCGGAGCTCTGCATGCCGACCTTGTGCTGGATGGCGCCGGAGATGCCGCACGCAAAGTAGAGCTTCGGCGACACCGTCTTGCCCGTCTGGCCGACTTGCGTCGAGTACGGGTACCAGCCGGCATCCACGACGGCGCGCGTCGCGCCGACAGCGCCGCCGAGCGCCTTCGCGAGCTCCTCGACGAGCGTGAAGTTCTCCGGACCGCCGAGGCCGCGCCCGCCGGCGACGATGACGGGTGCGTCTTCGATCGACGGGCCTTCGCTCTCCTCGTGCGCCTGGTCGACCATCCGCGCCGACGTCGAGAAGTCCTCGAGCGCGACTGTCACGTCCTCCACGTCCGCGGAGCCACCGACCTCGGTGGGATCGAAGGATCCGGAGCGAAAGAGCGCGATCCTCGGCTCGGACGTCCACCCGACGTCGACGTACACGGAATCCTGGAGCGCGGGTCGTTTACCGACAAGCTGGCCGTCCTGCTGAACGAGGTCGGCCAGGTCCCAGTTCAGGCCTGCGTCGAGCCGGGCGGCCAGTCCAGCAGCAACGTCTGCGCCGAGCACGGAGTTGCCGAACAGCACCGTGTCGATCCCTTTGTCGCGCACGAGCTGCGCGAGCACGTCGACGCGAGGCTGAGGCAGCGGCCTCTCGAGCTGCGCGTCGTCGGCGACATAGACCTTGGCAGCCCCGAACTTTCCCGCTTGGTCGGCGAGCGCGCGCACGCCCGATCCGATCACGACGCCGGCGACCTCGGCATCACCGAGCGTCGCCGCCTTCGAGAGCACGCCGAGCGACCCCTTCAGCAGCTCGTCGCCATGATGCTCGAGGAAGACGAGCGTCATACGTGCCGCTTTTCCACGAGAAAGTCGAGGATGGCCTGGGCGCCGTTGCCGTCGTCCTCGATCTTCTTCGAGTCGCCGCGCGGCGGCGGGTCGTTCAGTGCATAGACCTCGGTGCGCGAGCCTTGCTCGCCTGCGCGATCGCTCTCGACGCCGAGATCAGAGAGCGACACGATCTCCTGAGGCTTGGACTTCGCTCCCATGATCCCCTTCAACGACGGATACCGCGGCTCGTTGATCGCATCCGAAACGGCGACAACTGCGGGCAGCGGTGCCTCGATCACGTCGTAACCGAACTCGGTCTGCCGCTTGACCGTCAGCTTTCCGTCCGCGTGCGTGACCTCCGCCGCCTGCGACACGACGGGCAGACGCAGACGGTCGGCAACCGCCGCCCACAACACCGCACCATCCGAGTCGCCGGCCTGCTGCCCGAACAGGATCAGGTCCGCCTGTTCGCGCTCGAGCGCCTTGGCCAGCGTGTAGCTCGTTGCGACGAGATCTGATCCTGCAGCCGCGTCGTCGGTGACGAGGACGGAGCGGTCAGCGCCCATCGCCAGCGCCTTCCGCAGGGCGTCCTGGGCCTTGGCCGGCCCCAGCGAGACCAGAACGACTTCGCCCGCGCCCGTCGCATCCTTCAACCGCAGCGCCTCTTCGACAGCGTTCGCGTCGAAGCCGTTCAGAGCACCTTCCCCCGAGCGGTCGAGGCGCTTGGTTTCGGGGTCGATCCGGCTATGCCCTTCGGGGATCTGTTTGACGCAGACGGCGATCTTCATCGGTGCAGGACTCTACTGAGGCTGACTTGTAGCAAGGCGCCTGCTACCGTCCCACCCTTCGAGCGCGACCCGGAGCGCCCGTCCTCTCATGAGACGCCACCGGACGACAGCCCGAGGGGTTCTCTTCCTCGCCGCGACGATCGGCCTTGCCGTCGGCTCAGCCGTGGCTTTCGCCGCCACAGTTCCGGAGCACATCATCTTTCCGGTCGTCGGCAAGGTGGCCTACATCGACGACTTCGGCCAGCCCCGCCCCGGCGGACCGCATCAAGGGAACGACATCATCGCCGAGAAGAAGTCGCCCGCAGTCGCCGCGGAAGCAGGCAAAGTGAAGTACTGGACGACGTCGAGCGCGGCCGGCTGCATGCTCTACCTCTACGGCGAGAGCGGCACGACATACCTATACATCCACCTGAACAACGACCTCACGCTGAAGAACGACAACCGCGGCAAGTGCGTCAAGGGAACCGCGTACACGGTCAAGAACGGGGCCAAGGTGGCGGCCGGCCAACAGATCGCGTATGTCGGCGACTCGGGTGATGCGGACGGCCGCAGTTCGCACCTGCACTTCGAGGTTCATCCGGGCGGAGGAAAAGCCGTGAGCCCGTATCCGTACCTGCAGAAGGCCTACAGGCTCCTCTTCACGGCCAAGCCGGGAACAGCGTTTGCACTGACGCTCACGGGAACCGTCGTTTCGGCCGCGATCGACCGCCTCGTCGTGAATGTCTCGACGTCGCAAGCGTGGCCTTCGGGACTGACGCTGACGAAGCTGAACCGGACGATTGCCCTGACCGTCCCCGAGTCGACCGTCGTGCAGAGCCTGAGCTCCACCGGCACGTTCCGAGCGGTCGCGAACGTCACGCTCGCCCAGAAGGGCGACAAGGTCGTGGTCTGGACGCAGCCAGCGTCCGCGACACTCAAGGCGCAACGTGCGGACGACGGCGTCCTCAACTCAGCGCTGATCCAGCTCGGCTAGCGACCCCGGAAGACTGGCGCGCGCTTCTCTACGAAAGCGGCAAGGCCCTCCCTCGCGTCCTCGCTCGAGAACAGCTCGCCGAACGTCTCACCTTCGGCTTCGAGATTCTGCGCGTGGTCGCCGCCGAGCGCACGGTTGGCCAGCTCCTTCATCAGTCTGAGTGCGATCGGGCTCTTCGAGGCGAGCAGCGCGCCGACCTCGCGCGCCTTGTCGAGAACCGGATCGTGCACCGCGTTCAC
>DASVEU010000197.1:0-16719 GCA_036380395.1 Gaiellaceae bacterium | reverse complement strand
ACGATGGTGACGCCTGCCAGCATGTGTTCTCTGTTCACGCGCGCGCGTAGGAAAGCAGCTGCGTCGGCCAGCTCCACACGTGTGTTCACTCCTTCCACTTCATCGGCATCCGGAGCCTTGAACACGACAACCTCCTCTCCTCTTTCGACCAGCAGCCGCACCGCATCCGTGAGGTAGAGCTCGCCCTGCGCGTTCGCCACCTCGATGCGGTCGAGCACGGGCCAGAGCTTGTCGGCCGCGAAGACATAGATCGACGAATTGACCTCTCTGATCGCACGCTCGGCGTCGTTCGCATCCGCATCCTCCACGATCGCCTTCAGGCGACCGTCGGCAGAGCGGACGATGCGGCCGTACGCGAGCGCATCGGGCGGCTCGAACGAGAGCACGGTCGCGCTAGCACCGGCAGAGCGATGCTCTGTCACGAGCTTCTGGAGCAGGTCCGAGCTGATGCGCGGATGGTCACCCGAGACGACGAGCACCGTCTCGGCGTCGCCCACGCTCTCGCGCGCGGCGCGCAGCGAGTCGCCGGTGCCGAGCGGCCGCTGCTGGACCGCAACGGTCACGCCGTCCAATGCGTTCGCTGCTTCCGGCGAGAGAACGACGACGAGCGGATCCGCGCCGAGCGGGCGCACGGCCTCGACGACCCAGTCGACGAGCCGCCGCCCGAGCAGCGGGTGCAGGTGCTTCGGCGTCGCGGACTTCATCCGCGTGCCGAGTCCGGCCGCCATGACGACGGCTGCGAGTTCGCTACGCATCAGAGCTGGGGCGCCAGGATTCGAACCTGGGATCGCGGGACCAAAACCCGCTGCCTTACCACTTGGCTACGCCCCACCTGGGTATCTGGTACTCGAACGATACGTAGAACTCGTTTCAGAATGATCTGCACCTGCCCGTCAGGTTGTCAGGCCGGGTTCCCAGTGGGAGAATCGATCGAAGGAGAGACGCTGCGGCGTTTCTGTATGCAGGGAGATGGAGGAGGTCTCCGATGAAGCACGCGATTCGTTCGCTGCTTGTCGTGGCCGCGACTCTCGCAGCTGTACTAGCCATCACGGCGGCCCCGAGTAGTGCAGGGGTAACGCCGGATCAACTGACGCAGGCCGGCTGGACCTGTGTCCAGCCTCTGGCAGATCCGACCCGGCGAATCTGCGCGCCGCCCGGTCTCGGCCTGCCCCCGCTTCCGGGCACACCCGGCTTTGCCGATCGAGGACCCTCGTACGAACTCCTGGTCTTCGCGTTCGCGACCGGCGAGTTCATCGGCGTCCAGCACCTACTGCGGCCCGACATCTACCTCCGCGGCACGCCACCGTGTCCGCAGCAGCCCAACGGGCAGTACATCTACATCCCGCGTAACGACACCTGGTCTTGCTTCCGAGCTAAATAGGAGCACACGGGTTTGAGCGCGGCTCGAGAGGGGCGGAAAACCGCCCCTCTTGCCTGAGGCGGCATGGGTGTCGACATCCTGAAAACGAGGCTCAGGTGCGCCGAGAGTCCGAGAAGAGATACGCAAGCGCGATGAGCGCGAAGACTACGACCGCAACGATCGCCACGAGCTTGAGAACGAAGGCGAGGATGACCACGAGGATCGCGAGCGCCTGCGACGCCGCGGCGATCCACGACAGCTGACGCGCGACGTCCCACCGCATGCTACGACCCGCGACAATGTAGAAAGCGAGCAAGATTGCGCCGATGACGAGGACGGTCCACTTCGTCAGGTCGGGCGTGAGCGCAACGAGCAGCCCTTCGACCACGGCAACCCAGAGAGCGAGGCGCAGTCGCCGTTCGCGGAGCCACCGGCCGATGCGCGTGCTGCCGCCTTCGATCATCGGCTGGCTGTACGCCACGTTTTCAACCGTACCACGCAGGTGCCGTGAGCCACGTGCGCCCTTTGGGGGAGATTTGTCTCTGCGCTGCTCGCGCCTGGTGGCCGTGCAAGAAGAGCCCGTAGACAGTCGGACCGGCACCCGTGACGTCTGCACGAAAGGCGCCGAGGCCAACGAGTTCGCGCGCCAGCGGGGACGATGCGAGGTCGTTCGAAGGCAGCGTTGCGAGATCACGCGGACGCTTGACGCGCTCCAGCGCGCCGAGCAGCGCGGCGCGCCGTTCGCCGTAGCCGTGCTCGCCTCCGCGTGCATCGAACTCGGCGTACACGTGCTCGGTCGAGCTCTTCAACGCCTTGCGCGGCAGGACCAGCAGCACCCAGTAATCCTGGGGAAGCTCGAGTGCTTCGAGGTCGGTGCCGTCGCCCGTGCCGAGCTGCGGCCCGTCCTCCAGGAAGTACGGAACGTCTGTCCCCAACGTGCGCGCGAAGATGCGTAGGCGTTCCGCGGGATAAGGATCGGTTCGCAGTCCGTTTGCCAACCGCAACGCGGTCGCCGCGTCGGAGCTGCCGCCGCCCAGTCCCGCGGCCACAGGAATGCGTTTCTGGATCCGCGCAGTGAAGCTAGCGCCGTCGCCGTCGACCATGCATTCGAGCGCACGGCGGACGAGCGTGTCGCCCGCAAACCCGGCGACGCCCAGCTCGGAGGAACGCTCGACGGCGATTCGGTCGGAGAGCGCAACGCGCTGGTAGACCGTCACAACCTCGTGCTTCCCGTCGTCGCGCACCGGGCCGACGACGAGTGACAGGTTGATCTTGGCGGCCGCGGGTGCGCGCGTCACTTCAAGGCCTCGGTGAGCGCGAGGAACTCGTGAGGCGCGAGCTCTTCGGCGCGAACGTTCGGTTCTCTACCGATCGTGGCGATCGCGGCCTCGACGCGACCGCGTTCCGCGACTCCCGCGAGCTCCAGTGAGTTCGCCAGGCGCTTGCGCCTGTGCGCAAACGAGCCCTCGACCACTCGCTTGACGCGACGAAAGTCGTGAGGGAGCCCCGTGCGCCGGAAGGCGACGAGCGCAGAGTCGACGTTCGGCCGGGGCCGGAACACCGTTGCTGACACGGGATGGAAGCCCGTCCGCTCCGCCACGAGTTGCACGAGGACGGACACCGCGCCATAAGCCTTGGTCGAGGGCACGGCGAAGAAGCGGTCGGCAACCTCGCGCTGCACCATCACGGTCCAGAGCTCGATCCCCGGCAGGTGGTCGAGGCTCTCGGCGACCAACGGCGTCGCGACGTTGTAGGGAAGGTTGGCGACGAGCTTCTTCGCCCCCGGCGCCACCTCGGCAAGGTCGAGCTTCACGGCATCGCCGAAACGCAACTCGACGTTCGGCCGGCCGGCCAGCCGCTCGATGAGCTGCGGTCCCAGCGACGCATCCAGCTCGACGGCATAGACCTGGGAAACGCGATCCGCGAGATACGTCGTCAGGATGCCGAGGCCGGGCCCGATCTCCAGCACGACGTCGTCTTCGTCCAGCTGCGCCAGGCGACCGATCACGCCGAGGATGTTCTCGTCGACGAGGAAGTGTTGCCCGAGGCGCCTTTTGGGGCTGATGCTCATCGTCGTACCCGGGCGAACCTCCCGGTTCCCCCGCAACCCCCTCCCCTGGTCCGCTTCGCGGACCGGCGACTCCGTCGCCTCACGGCAGTCCGAAGGCCGCGGTCGCGTTCGCGTCGATCTGCGCGGCGAGAGCATCCGACTCCTCGCCGCGAGCCTCCGCGAGCGCGGCCACCGTGTGGACCACGTATGCGGGCTCGTTCGTCTTGCCCCGAACAGGCTGCGGCGCCAGATACGGACAGTCCGTCTCGGCGAGAATCAGCTCGGCGGGAACGGCACGCGCGGCGTCGCGCAGGTCCCCCGCGTTCGCGTACGTGACGTTCCCGGCGAACGAGACGTACCAGCCGCGCTCGACGGCCTCAGGGAGCAACGCGGCCGACGAGAAACAGTGCAGCACGACCGTGCCGTCGAACCATTGCCGCAGGATGGAGACCGTGTCGTCGTCAGCGGCGCGGTTGTGGATCACGACCGGCAGCTGCGCTCGCTTCGCAAGCCCGAGCTGGTAGATGAACACCTTGGTCTGAGCATCGCGTGGTGCGTAGTCGCGGTAGTAGTCGAGCCCGATCTCCCCTACCGCGACGACCTTTGGATGGGCGAGCAGGCGCTCGAGCGCGCTGAAGTCGAACTCCGACGCCGCCGCATGGGGATGGATGCCCGCGACGCCGTAGACGCCGTCGTGCTCGTCGACGATCGGGAGCATCTTGGCCCACGAGATCGGGTCGGTTCCGATCGTGACGATCCTGGCCACCCCGGCATCGCGGGCGCGGGCGATTGCGGCTGACGGCTCGTCGAGCGCTTCGAGATGCGCGTGCGTATCGATCACGCAGCGGCGGTGGGAGCGTCCACGCGCGGGAAGAGCGGCGTCGCGGGCTCGATCCCAGCTGCGGTGACCGTGCGGCCAGCCTCGACGTTCTTCCAGGCGAGGTCCTCGGGCTGGCCGAGCGCCTGCAAGATGCGTGGCGCGGTCTGCGGCAGATAGGCGGAAAGCGCGATCGCGGCGACACGCAGCCCGTCGGCCAGGTCGTACAGCACACGATCGAGCTCGCCCGCGTGCGCGTCGTCCTTTGCCAGCTCCCAGGGCTTCGTCTGCTCCACGTGCTTGTTGAGGGAGCGGACCAGATCCCAGATCACGTCGACTGCGCCGGTGACGTCGAACAGGTCGAGCCGAGCCGGCACCTCGCGTTTCACCGCTTCGATCGCGTCGGACACCTTGCTCTCTCCGGTGGCCGCCGGGATCCGTCCCTCCCGGTAACGGGCGATCATCGCCGTCGTGCGCGAGACCAGGTTGCCCAGATCGTTCGCGAGCTCGCTCTCGTATCGCTCATGCAGGCTTTCGAGCGTCACGTTTCCGTCCTGCCCGAACGAGACGGCACGGACCGCCCAGAACCGGACCGCGTCACTGCCGTAGACGTCGACGAGATCGAGCGGGTCGATGACGTTCCCGACGGACTTCGAGATCTTCCTCTCGTCGACCAGCAGCCAGCCGTGTACGAAGAGCTGCTTCGGAACCTCGTAGCCCGCTGCCAAGAGCAGAGCCGGCCAGAAGACGCAATGGAAGCGCAGGATGTCCTTGGCGAGCAGGTGGCGCACCTCGGGCCAGAACTTCTCGCGGAGGTCCTCGCCCTCTCGTGCGTAGGTCAGTGCGCTCACATAATTGATGAGCGCATCGACCCACACGTAGACGACCTGGCTCTCGTCCCAGGGGACCGGGACGCCCCAGGGCTGGCCCGCGCGGCTGAGGCTGAAGTCCTGTAGCCCGCCCTCGATGAACGAGCGCGCCTCGTTGTAGCGGAAGCGCGGCAGGACGAAGTCCGGCCGCGCGTCATACAGGTCGAGCAAAGGCTGTTGAAAAGCGGAGAGCTTGAAGAAGTAGTTCGTCTCCTCGATTCGCTCGGGCACGGTGCCGTGAATCGGACACTTGCCATCGACCAGCTCGGCCTCCGCCTTGAACTCTTCACAGCCGACGCAGTACAGACCGGAGTAGACGTCCTGGTAGATGTAGCCGTTGTCGTAGATCCGCTGGATGAACTCCTGGACGAACCGCTTGTGTCCCTCGTCGGTTGTGCGAATGAAGAAGTCGTAGTCGGCATCGACCCGCCTAGGCAGCTCTTTCCAGGCATCGGCGATCTGGTCGACGTAGGTCTTCGGGTCGAGCCCCTGCTCCTCGGCCGCCCGGTAGACCTTGGAGCCGTGCTCGTCCGTGCCCGTCAAGAAGAACGTCTCGTCGCCGCGTTGCTTGTGATGGCGCGCGATGATGTCGGCCACGATCGTCGTGTACGCGTGGCCGATATGAGGCGTCGAGTTGACGTAGTAGATCGGTGTCGTGATGTAGAAGCTGTTCACCTGAATCCATGATAGGGAGCGTGTCGACCGGCTTCCGGCGCAGACGACGACGCAATGCGAGCAGAGCCGCGGTCGCGGCAGCCGCGAGACCTGCGGGGAGTCGCCAGCTGCCGCCGGCCGATCCGCGCGACGTCCGAGCGATCCCCGCCCCTCGCGAGTCAACCGTCGTCAGCCGCTCCGACCGTTGCGCGCGAACCGCGTGCCCATCGAAGCCGGGGCGGGCCGAGCCCCGAGCGCGACCCAACTTCACCTTAGCCAGCGGCGTCGCCGCTGCGACAATCGCGCGCGAGCGGGGACGCACCTCTGCCGGTTTCGCCGGCGTCTTGGACTCGGGCGCAGCCACGTCGGGAGCAACTCGCGAGCTGGCGGGCCGAAGCGTCGTCGCTTGGCCGCTCGCAATCGTCGGCTGGATCGCCGCCTCCTCCTGTGGAGACACTGCCGGGCTCTCGGCCGTGCTTCGTTCCGAGTTGCCGCTTGGCTCGCTTGCCGGCGACGGGCCAGCCGTCGCCGCCGACGCCGCTTCGCGGGTCTCCAGAGGAACGGCGACGACTGCAGGCTCGGCAGCCGGCGAGGGCGCAGGCGCCTCGCGCGAAGGCAGCATGGTCAGCGGATCGACGTATCCCTGCGGATCGCTCGTCATGCGCGTACCGAAGTAGACGTAGGGTTCCGGCAAGTCGACCACGCCGCTCGGCCCAACCGTCCCGACGACCGAGCCTTCGCCCACGAGCGCCCCGCGCACCACGGCGATCGATCCGAGGTGGACGAGCGTGGCGGTGTAGCCGAGCGCCGTCTCGATCGACACAGTCTTGCCGCCGGTCGGCACCGTCCCCGCGAACGAGACGATTCCCTTCGCCGGGGCGAGCACAGGGCTTCCGCTCGGGGCGCCGAGATCGACGCCGCGATGCTGGCCGGCCGCGTAGGGATGCGCGTGGTCGAACGCAAACGGCCGCAGCACCGGACCGTCCACGGGCCACGTCCAGGCGTGAGCGTCGGTGACAGGGAGCGCACACGCGCAAATGATCAGGACCGCAAGTCGCCGCACAGTTCCTCCTGTTGCCAGTTTTGAGAACGATGCGACCGTAGCGAGGCCGGTCTTTGTTGTCAATACTGGCTACAAAGTACGGCTGTAGAGCTCGTTGCGGGACGCGCCGGTCAGCCGCGAAACGACCTCGGCAGCCTGCCGGCGAGGAACTCCGGCGGCGACCAGTTCGGCGACCGCCTCGAGTGCGGCGGGCAGATCCCGTTCGTCTTCGCCCGGCCCGAGCACGAGCGTGATCTCACCCTTCGGCGGCTCCACGAAGCGGGCGCACACTTCCGCGGCCGATCCACGCACGACCTCCTCGAACTTCTTCGTCAGCTCGCGGCAGACGGCCACCTCCCGCCCAGGCTGCACAGCCGCCAACGAACGAAGCGTCCCAGGCAGCCGCTGGGGCGACTCGAACGCGACGACCGGATGTGCCCAGCCTGCAAGCTCGCGCCACAGAGCCGTCAATGCGCCGGCGCCCCGCGGCAGGAACCCGACGAACTGGTAGCGGTCGGCCGCAAACCCCCCGGCGACGAGCGCCGTGTCGACAGCGGACGGGCCTGGGAGCACAGTCACCGGCACACCCTGCTCGAGAGCGGCTCCGACCAAGCGCGCGCCCGGGTCGCTGATCCCTGGCATCCCCGCGTCGCTGACGAGAGCGACGCGGTCGCCGGCCAGAAGCCGCGGGAGCAGCTCCGCAGTCCGCTTGGCCTCGTTGTGCTCGTGGTAGGAGAGAAGCTTCGCGCCGGAGATCCCGTGCCGGTCGAGCAGCACGCGGGTATGTCGCGTGTCCTCGCAGAGGATGACGTCGGCGGAGCGGAGCTCGTCGAGCAGGCGCAGCGTGACGTCCTCGAGGTTTCCGATCGGCGTCGCACAGACGGCGAGCGGCACGGTTCTACCCGGCTACGTCGAACGCGACGAGGCCGGCGCCGATCAGGCCCGCCGCGGTCCCGAGCTCTGCGCGCTCGATCGGCACTCGATAGCCGGCTCGCGCGAGCGCTTCACGGCGCAGGATCTCCCGCGCAGGGTCGAGCACGAAGTCGCCGGCAGCCGCGAAACCGCCGCCGATCACGACCAGATCCGGGTTGAAGATGTTCACGAGGCTGCCGATGCCGGCGCCGAGGTGGCGACCGATGCCGTCGAGAATCTCGACCGCACGGGGTTCTCCTTCGTTCGCCAGGCGAACGAGCCGATGCGCATCGACGGCGGGCCCGAACTCGGCCTGCGCAAGCTTCGTCGCCGCGACCCCGGTCACGTACGGCTCGAGATGCCCGCGCCCCGTACACGATCCCTGGCAAGGGAGGCCGTCGTACACGATCACGATGTGCCCGAACTCCGCCCAGCCGCGGAAGAGCTGCCCGTCGACGACCGCCCCGCCTCCGCAGCCCGTGCCGAGCGTGAGCATGACCATCGAGTCGACCTCGCGCGCAGCGCCGAAACGAAACTCCGCATAGGTCGCCGCGTTCGCATCGTTCTCGATCCCGACAGGCAAGCCGAAGCGCTCCTTCATCCTGTCTCGGAAGGCGATGTCCGTCAGCGGGAGGTTGACGGCCTGCAGCGCCCGGCCCGTGCGCTGGTCAATTGGAGACGGGATGCCGAAACCGAGCGCCGCGATCTCGTCCGTGAGGAGCTCCTCGACCGCCTCGTCCAGGCCCGCGAAAAATGCGTCTTCGGACGCGGTCGGGGTCGCATGCTCGCGCCGGTGCTCCACGTGCCCGTCCCGGTCGACGACGCCGGCCAGGATCTTAGTGCCGCCGATGTCGACGCCGATGACGCGTTTTTCGTTCAAAGCGCGCGGCTACCCTACTGCCTCGCGCAGCGGTGAAGGGGCCGGCCCGCGCCGGCCCCCTTCACCTCGTTAACTAACAGCC
Source organism: Gaiellaceae bacterium (assembly GCA_036380395.1). Taxonomy (GTDB): domain Bacteria; phylum Actinomycetota; class Thermoleophilia; order Gaiellales; family Gaiellaceae; genus 3-1-20CM-4-69-9. The sequence continues at coordinate 8,053 of DASVEU010000197.1, read as the reverse complement.
CAGCCCGTTGTTGTACTTGTCGAGCACGTCCTTCAACTCGATCGCCTGCGCCCGCTGTGCCGCCGTCAGAGTGTACGTGGCGTTCGGCCCGGTGTAGCCGATCGAGACCAGGAACGCGTCCGCACTCGCGATCGTCGGAGCGATACAGGTACCTGCACCGTTCTTCAGGTTCAGCTTCGCAGCCAGGAGCTGTGCGGCCAGGCAGCCGGCCGCGTCGTTCGCCGACGACTTGCCGCAATTCATGTTGGCGAACACGGCCGTCGCATCCGCGAACGTGCCGACCGTGTAGCCGCCGAGCGCGATCGACAGCAGGGACGTCGTGTGCTCCTGATGATTCTTCCAGTAGCCCGCCGAGAGAGCAGCCGCCGGCGGTACGACGACGACTGAGGTAGCGGCGGTGGCGCCGGTCGTGCTGCCGCCGTCGTCAACGACCGTCACGGTGATCGTGTACGGGCCGGCTGCGGCGTAGGTATGGCTACCGCCGGCCGTGTAGTTGCCGCCCGAACCGCCGATGACGCCGGTCGAGTTGGAGGCGTCGCCCCAGTCGATCGTGGCCGTGAAGTCGCTCGTCGGCGCCCCTGTGTTGTCGTCGCTGAAGCTGAACGAGACGTTCGTCGGGTTCCCGAGGGACGTCGAGGGCGGCACCGTGAACGTACCGGCGTGGAGCGCAGCGTCCGCGACGATGGCCGTCGAGTTCGCCGTGTCGGTGTTGGCCGCGTCGTCGACGTCCGCGATCGTCACGGTTACGGAATACGACCCTTCTTCCGTGTAGGTGTGCGTACCCGAGACGCTAAAGCTGCCCGCCGAGCCGCCGATCGTCCCGGCCGTCGTTGCGGAGCTGTCGCCCCAGTCGATCGTGGCCGAGTACTCGCTCGCCGTTGCCGCGGTGTCCGGGTCGGTGAAGGTGGCGACCTCGCCACTGAAGCTCGCCCCCTCGGTTGCAGAGAAGGTTGTCCCGGTCGCGGTGATTGGCTCGTCGCCTGCTGCCACGGTGATGGGAGCGGTGTCGCCGGTCGCCGCGACCACCACCGCGCCCGCATCGCCAGCTGCATTGTTGTAGTACGTCCCCGGCGTGCTCGACGCCGTGACGTTGAAATGCAAGGTGACGTCTCCGCCCGCGGGTGCGCTGAACGAGCCGCTCCAGGTCAGGGTCTGAGCTGAGATCGTCGGGTCCGACGTGGTCGCCCCGGTTGTCGAGCCCGCCACGTACGCGAACCCAGCCGGGAGCGTGTCCGTGACGGAGTTCACGACCACCGGCGACGCGTTCGGGTTGTGGATCGTGATCGTGTAGCCGTCGGGTCCGCCCGCGGCCGCAGTAGACGAGTCGGCGGTCTTGGTCGTCGACAGCGGCGCGAAACCGAGCGGCGAGAACGTCGTCAGGTGGGAAACGGTGGCCGAGCCTGCGCCGGGGACGGTCACGTCCCAGCTGAGCAGGATCCCGTTGTCGTCGAGCGTGGCGCAAATGCACGTGTTCGGCCCCGCAGCCCGCGCACCGATTTGCGCCCACACTGTGTTGTAGTTGTCCTCCATGTAGCTGCTGCCGGAGGTGAGCGGGAACAGCTGCTCGATCCGGCTGCCTGGATCCGACGTTGCTGTGCACGCGATCGCGCTACCGTCGACACGCCCGTAACCGTAATCCGAGTTCTGCAAATAGCAGTCCCCGGCCGCGTACAGCCGGACGGACCTCGAGGTGAGATTCGAGTTCGAGATCTGCACGTCGGTGCGGTACGACTCCTGGCCGACGACGTACGAGTCCGTCTGGGTGATCGTCAACCCGCTGAGGCCGAGGGCGGCCACCGTGACGATCTTGAACGGGTCAAGGCTCGTGCCGGTCCCCGTCGGGCCCACCTGGCTGATCGGCGTGAACGCCGTCCTTGGAACCGCGGCACCTCCGGCAGGAATGCTCAGGGGGCCGTAGAGCGTCGCGGTCGACTGGTCGACGGCAAGCGTGCCGCACGCCGTGCCCTGGTACCACTCGGGAAAGGTGTCGCCCGTATGGAGCACATTGCAGTTCAGGTCGGGGCTAATGGTGATCGACGTCAGCGGACCGGCGGACACGATCGACGCGGCCGATGCCGTGGACGACAGGGCGAGTGCCGCGCCGGCCAGCAGGCAGACGGCGGCGAGGAACCTGAGCCCGCGCCGGCTACGTGATGAAAACCTGGTAAACGACCGCATTTGGAGTGCCTCCTTCATTGCTCTCCCCGGGGCCAGTACGTCCGCTCCGTCGCAGAGCAGTTGCGAGTCAGTTCGGCGACGATCCCAATAGCCCTCGCGGACGGGTCAGCTTGCGGTGATGTAGTCGTGCAGGAACTGGAGCTCGAAGCTCTGCTGCTTCGACTTGAACCGGACGACGTCCCCGATCGAGACGATTCCTACCACCTCGCCGCCGTCGACCACAGGTACATGGCGAATGCGCCTGTCGGTCATCAGCGCCATGCACTCGTCGACCGAGGTCTCCGGCGTGGCGACGAGCAGCGGCGACGACATGATCTCCCGCACCGGGGTTTCCTTGTCCGGGCGCCCCTCCAGGGCCGCTCGGCGGAGGTAGTCGCGCTCAGTGACGATCCCCGTGATCTCGCCGCTGACCGTCACGAGCAAGGCTCCGACGTTCGCCTCGACCATCCGCTTCACCGCCTCGAACACCGAGGCGTCCGCGTCGATCTGAAGCACATCGTGACCCTTCTCGTCAAGGATCCCCGACAACAATTGGTTCATCGCGCCTCCTCTCAGCGTCGCGATCCGACTCTGGGGACTCTAGCGCCGCGAAAACGTCGAACATAGGCCGACTTTTCGCAACCTTGTCGGCAAGGACAGCGGTTGAGACAATCGGGATCCATGTCCAGCGACAAGGAGAGGTCGTCGATGAAGCCACCGCTCACCTCAGTTGCGCTCGTCGTAGTCGCCTTGGCGGCGGCAGGATTGGCGGCCGACAGGATCTTCTCCGCCGGGACTGCCTCGGCGACTCCAGGAGTGGGGTTCTCGACCACGATCCTCGCCCGGGGCATCTTCGGCGAGAACTTCACCTTTGGAACGCCCACGCAAATCACGGTGAAGCGGAAGGTCAGCATCAAGACGAAGAGTGGTGTTGTCAGGAAGACGGTCAAGTTCAAGGTTGACTCCGTCCTGAGAGCCATCACCTGCTCTCCGACGAACCCGTGCGACACGGCGTTTCAGCAGGCGAGGGTTGAGCCGGGCGGGTCGTCTGGTTGGCATACGCATCCAGGGGCGACTTTCGTCGCCGTAGTTGAGGGCGAAGGCACGCTGTATCGCGTCGTCGGCTCGGACTGCACGGCCACGAAGCTTGTCGCCGGAGCGGGCTTTGCTCAGATGCCGACCGAGCGTCACGTCGTCCGGAACGAGGGAACGGTGCCATTCGTCGTGGACACGCTCTACGTCCTCCCGCCCGGGACGCCGAACACGGGAATCAGAGTCGACCAGCCCCAGCCGGCGGAGTGCCCCTTGATTCACTGAGGGCTCGAAAAGCCGAGGCTGCAGGGAAGAACCGCTCAGCGTCGCGCGATCTTGGCCTGAAGTTACCCTTCCGGCTCGATGCCGACGGAGGAGAAGCCCTACCGCGTCTACCGGGGCGGGCGTGTCAAGGGCAAGGTCCCGCTGGAACGTCCGCAGCAGGAGCGGCCGGACCGGAACGGGCGCGGCCCGCGCGAGCCGAAGATTCGCCGACCCCGTCGCCGCTGGAGTTGGAAACGGCGCCTCGGCCTCGGCCTGATCGTCCTGCTAGTCGTCGCGGTGGTCTGGGGAATCGCGGGCTACCTGTCCTTCCGCAGCGGGGTCGACAAGGCAAACGCCCGGCTCGACCAGTCCGTGCTTCCCGTGCTCTCGAAGCAGAACGGGCTCATGCTGTCGAACCCGACGACGATGCTGTTGCTAGGCCGCGACCACGAGAACACCGATCGGCGGGCCAGCCTGAACCATTCGGACTCGATCATGGTCCTGCGCACGGATCCGAGCCGGCACCGGCTCGTCTATCTCTCGATTCCGCGGGATCTGCGCGTGCCGATTCCGGGACACGGCGAGGACCGGATCAACTCGGCATTCCAGTTGGGCGGCGCCGCGCTCACCGTCCGGACGATCGAGAGCCTCACAGGGCTCCAGATCAATCACGTGATGATCGTCGACTTCCGCAGCTTCAAGAGCCTGATCGACAACATCGGTGGCGTCGACATCAACGTGCCGGCGCCGATCCTGTCGAACAAGTTCGATTGCCCTTACAAGGCGTCACGCTGCGCGAACTGGCACGGCTATCGGTTCAACAAAGGCATGCAGCACATGAACGGGCAGCGCGCGCTCATCTATTCACGCATCCGCGAGAACCAGCTCAATCCGGCGGACAGCGACATCACACGCGGCCTGCGTCAGCAGGCGGTGATGCGTGCCGTGATGGCCAAGTTGCTCGGCTTCGGGACTGTCGTGAGCCTGCCGTTCAACGGCGACTCCCTCCTGAAGCCTTTGACCACCGACCTCTCCGCCTGGCAGTTCGTCCAGCTCGGCTGGGTGCTGAAGCGCGCCGGCCAGAAGAACGCGCTGCACTGCCGCCTCGGCGGGACCGCGACCTCGATCGGTGGGGCCTCGGTGATCGTCGGAGACGAGCAGAACATCTCCGTCGTGCAGATGGTCACCGGCCGGGCAGCCCCCCAACCGCCCCAGCCGGGATCGGGTCAGTACGGACCCGGCTGCGTCGTCGGCAACCGGCAGTTCAAGTAGTCAGCCCTCGGCGGCTTTCTTCTCGGCCGGCGTGTCCTTCTTGTCCTTCTTGTCGCCCGAGCCAGACCCAGAGTCCGATCCGGACTCCGCTGAGGACTCCTTTGCCCGGTCCCTCTTGCGACCGCCGCGCCCGTAGTCGGTCGAGTAGAACCCGGAGCCCCGGAAATGGACTGGGACGGGATAGAGCACTGTCTCGACGGGCGACGCCCCGCAGACCGGACACGCCTCAGGGGGCGGGTCGGCGATGCGCTTGAAGACTTCGAAAACGTGCCCGTTCGGACACTTGTATTCGTACGTGGGCACGAGATTTAGGACGCTAGCAGTGTTATCGGCTTGGACAGCCTCAAAACAAAGCCCATGATCGAGGTCGCGACCGACCCCTCCCCGCTCGCGCGCGCCCGCACGCGCGTCCGTGACGTCGACGCCCTTTGGGCCGGCACGACCGCGGTGGCAGCGACACTGGCCGGGGTCCTCGGCTGGTTTCTGCGCACCTGGCCGCCGCACGAGGACGAGGCGCTCGCGCTCTTCGTCGGTCGCGGCTCGCTCGGCCATGTGCTGCACACGGTCGTCGCGGAACGCGGCGGCGCCCCACTTCACTTCGGCCTCGCATGGCTGGTCGTGCACCTCGGCGGAGGGCTGACCGGGCTCCGCCTGGTCTCACTGCTCTTCGCGGTCGCGAGTGTCCCGCTGATCGCACTTCTCGGTGCGCGACTCGCCGACCGAACCGCCGGGCTCGTCGCCGCCGCGCTCGCCTCGGGGAGCTGGGTGCTCATGTTCCACGGGATCTACGGACGGATGTACAGCCTGTTTCTGTTCACGAGCCTGCTTTCGTTTCTCGCGCTCTTGTCCGCGCTCGACCGTGGCGGCCGGCGCCGGTTCGCCCTTTGGGGACTGGCGCTGCTCCTCATGCTCGCGAGCCATCCCTACGCAGCGCTCGTCGTTGCCGCGCAGGGACTGTTCGTCGTCCTCCGGCGCAGGCGACTGCGCTCGGCGATCCTGACGCTGGCTGCGGTGGGAGTCGCCGGGATCCCGTTCTGGTGGGCGGATCTCGTGTTGCGCGACCGCTTCGACGTCGGCGTCGGCGGCGGCGGGCCGGAGCTCGGGTCACCGACCTCGGTGCTGCACTACTTCTGGTGGGTTGCCGGCGATTTCAGCGCCGGCCATCGCGCCTGGTCGACGCCCGTCCTCGTGCTCGCGCTCGTGGGCACGATCCTGCTCTGGCGCCGACGCCCCGAAAGCGTCGGGCTGTTCGCGTGCGTCGTCGCCGTGCCGGGCCTGGCGTTCATGCTTGCGACGCTCAACTCGACTGCGTCGCCCGAAGCGCGTCATCTGATCTTCGCGCTGCCGTTCTTCAGCGTGCTGCTCGCCGTGCCCCTGGTCGAGGCCGGGCGGCGCGGGGGACGCCTGGGGCCGGCCGTTGCTGCGATCGCAGTTGTCGTGCTCCTGATCGGAGAGGTGCGCTGGACGCACGAGAAGACGCCGCCGATCTTCGACGGCGATCCGCCCGGCGAGGCGCAGGCGCGTGACGCTGCAGGGGCGTGGCTCGCGTCGACGTATCGGCCGAGCGACGTACTGCTCGGTTACGAGCCGGTGTACCTGCAGGCATGGGAGCAGAATCGCTCGTTCTCGGGCCACACGCTTCCGCGAGCCGATCCGGCCTTGCTTGCTTCGGCATTGAAGGAGATTCCGGAACCGCTCGGTCGCGGCGTCTGGGTCTTCGACGCGAGCGACACCACGAACGTGAAGGAGCGGCAGACGATTCGGTACGCGTTACCGACTCCGCAGGCCGCGTTCGAAGCTCGCGTCTACGGGCCGTTCCTCGTGATCCGCTCGCGCAAACCGCTGGGGACGCGTGCGAACTACGTCGCGGTTTCGGAGGAAGTGATGCGGCTCGGCCGGACGCTCGAGATCGGCGACGCGGACATCAACCTGCGCGCGCTGCTGCGCGCGGAGTCACGGCTGTAACTCCTCCCGTTCCTTCTCCACGACCTCGCGGTAGCACGGCGCGCCCTCGAATGCCTCGAGCCCCTGGAAGGCCGGCCGCTGTGGCTCGATCCGGCGCCGCCTGCGACGTGCCGCGGCCAGGGCTGCGGAAGCGCCGAGCACCCCGCCCACGACGAACGAGCCGAGCCGGCCACCCCTGTGCTCGCCGTCCATGGGACGATTGTAGGTGTGCTGGTCGTAACCCTCGGTGACGCGCTGCTCGACGTGATCGTGCGTCTGGGGGAGCCGCTCACCTCAGGAGCAGACGCGTTAGCGACCACGCAGGCGTCCGCCGGCGGGCAGGCGGCGAACGTCGCTGCCTGGGTCGTGGCGCTCGGCTCCCAGGCGCGGACCGTCTCGAAGCGTGGCGATGACCTTGCCGGCCAACTCGTGACGGGGGAGCTCGAGGGACGCGGCGTCGAGCTCGTCGGACCGGTCGAGGGGCGAAACGGCATCGTCGTCTCCCTCGTGGACGCGGACGGTGAGCGAACGATGGCGTCAGATCGTGGTGGCGCACCGAACCTCTCTGCGGCCGACCTCGACCCCGCGTGGTTCGCGTGCGACTGTCTCCACATCTCCGGGTACGCATTGCTGGCCGCGCCGATCGACGGCGCCGCGCTCCACGCCGCGACGTTGGCGCGGGTCCAGGGTGCACGCGTGAGCGTCGATCTCTCCGCGTGGACTCGCATTCGCGAGCACGGCGCTGTGCGCTTCCGAGGACAGCTCGAGCAGCTCGAGCCCGACGTGATCTTCGCGAACGAGGCGGAGTGGGAGATCGTCGGCGGGGCGTACGGGCTCGCGCCGACAGCGGTCGTGAAACGGGGCGCCCGCGGCCTGCTCGTCCTGGGCGAGGAGCGTGTCGAGCTTCCCGCACGCGGCGTCGATGTCGTCGACGCGACCGGTGCCGGCGACGCCTTGGCCGCTGGTTTCCTGGTCGGTGGCGCGGAGCTTGCGCTCGAGGCTGCGGCCCGTTGCGTTGCGCAGTCGGGGGCGATGCCGTGATCGTCGTCTCCGACGAAGTGCGGGAGGCGGATGCCGTCGTCGCGCTCGAAACGACACTCGTCGCGCACGGCTTTCCTGCGGGTGACGGCCTGGCGGTCGGGCTCGAGGCCGAGCAGCGGGTTCGCGCAGCCGGCGCGGTGCCGGCGACGATCGGCGTGCTCGACGGGAAGATCCGCGTCGGCCTCTCGGCGGAAGAGCTCGGGCGGTTCGACGCGAGTGCGCGCAAGGCCGGCCCGCGCGACCTCGCCGCCTGCGTGGTCCAGCGAGCTGTCGGCGCGACGACCGTCGGCGGCACGCTCGCCGTCTGCCGCGCCGTAGGGATTCGCTTCATGGGGACGGGCGG
>DASVEU010000196.1:0-5088 GCA_036380395.1 Gaiellaceae bacterium | reverse complement strand
CGGTCGACGACTTCAACCTCGTGAAGCTCGGTGCGCAGGAGGCCGGCGCATTCGCCGAACGACTCGCCCGCCACCCGCTCGCCGAGCACCTCGACCTCGAGCGCGTGGCGGCCGCCGGCGGCGACGCCGAAGCGATCGCGGCGGAGCCGGGGGCCGTGGCGCTGCACCTGGGCGCCGATCGCCTGGCCGGGGCGATGCGTCGCGCCCACGAGAGCGATGCCGCCCTGACTGCGGAGGTGCTGCTCGAGAACCTCGCGGGGAAGGCGAGCGCCACGCTGGCGCTCCTGCGCCTGCTCGCCGACAACGGCATCGACCCGGACTCGATCGACTACGTCATCGGCTCCGGCGAGGAGGCGATCGGTGACCGCTACCAGCGCGGCGGGGGCAACCTCGCCAAGTCGGTTGCGGCAGCGGCGGGCTGCAGCAACGCTTCGGGCGCGGACGTCAAGAACTTCTGCGCCGCCCCGGTCCCCGCGCTGGTCATCGCGAGCAGCCTCGTCGCCTCCGGGGTCTTCCGGCGCGTCGCGGTGATCGCGGGCGGTTCGCTCCCGAAGGTGGGGATGAAGTTCCAGGGCCATCTCAAGCACGGCCTGCCGGTGCTGGAGGACGTGCTCGGCGCGTGTGCGCTGCTCGTGGAGGCCGACGACGGTCGCTCGCCGCGCGTGCGGCTGGACTCCGTGGGCGTACATCCGGTGGCCGCCGGGTCGTCGAACCCGAAGATCATGGAGGCCCTCTCGATCACTCCTCTCGACCGGCTCGGCATGGGGATGCTCGACGTCGACGACTACGCCACCGAGCTGCACAACCCCGAGATCACCGAGCCCCAGGGCTCGGGCAACGTACCCGAGCGCAACTACAAGACGCTCGCCGCCCTGGCCGTGCGCCGGGGCGACCTGGACCGGGCGGACATGGGCGCTTTCGTCGAGCAGCGGGGGATGCCCGGCTTCGCTCCCACGCAAGGCCATATCGCATCGGCGCTGTGCTACGTTCCGCACGCCCGCGCCCGGCTGATCGATGGGGGCGCGCGGCGCGTGCAGCTGATCGCCAAGGGCAGCCTGTTCTTGGGTCGGATGTCCGAGCAGTCCGACGGCATGAGCGTGTTGCTCGAGTCCAACGACGAAGCGGGAGGATGAGCGGATGGGAGCAGTGAGCGAGGCGACGCGCGAGAACTTCGACGCTCTCATCGAGAGCGGTACCACGCTCGTCGACGTGTGGGGGCCGGAGTGCCGGCCGTGCCTGGCGCTGAAGCCCCACGTCGAGAAGCTGGCCGAGGCCCGCGACGACCTGACGGTCGTCATGCTCGAGGCGCCCAAGGCCCGCCGGGTGTGCATCCGCCTCAAGGTCCACGGGCTGCCGACCTTCCTGCTCATGCACGACGGCGAAGAGGTCGCGCGGTTGTCGGCGTCGACGATCAGCCCGACGGAGCTCAAGACCTGGCTCGACAGGAGCCTGGGCGAGATGAGAGAGGAGGTGAGCTAGCACCCTATGTTCGAGAGCAAGCAGGTCATCGTGCTCGGAGAGCGCGACGGGATCGCGGGTCCCGCGATCGCCGCGTGCGTCAAGAGCGCGGGCGGAAACGTCGCCTTCGCGTCGACGGAGTGCTTCGTCTGAACTGCCTCGGGGGCCATGGACCTGAATAGCCAGGAAGTGATCAAGCGCCTCGCTGACGAGCACGGGACCGACCAGCTGGTCGTCATCCTCGGAGCTCCAGACGCGGAGAGCGCGGAGATCGCCGCCGAGACCGTTGTGCTCGGCGATCCGACCTATGCGGGCGCCCTGGCCGAGGCCCAGTTGGGTCTCTCCGTGTATCACGCGCTCGAAGAGGAGTTCCGCAGCCAGGTCGACGACGACGTCTGGGAAGAGCAGATCGGCATCATGGCCGACGTGCTCGAAGCCGAGGAGATCTCCGCGGCGGTCAAGGGCATGCGCGAGCAGAAGCCGTAGCGCGACATGGGCGCAGCCTGCACTGAGGGCTGAGCCGCTGCGCCGGTTCTTGAGGCGGCGGTTTGCAGTCCACCTCCCCGCCTCCACGGTCAGTTCACTGAGCTGAGACCTCGTCGCGAAGCGACGTGCACGGCGCCGCACCGTGCGGTCGTCTTGCGACTGGGCGCTGACGGCTCAGCCGCCGGTTCGCCGTATCGCTCGGCGGCGGGCTTCGCCGGTGCGTAGGTCGCCTGTCTGTCCCCCCGACCCTGGGGCTTGCCGCCCCGCCAGAGGCTGTCCGCGTAGCAGCTCGTCGACTCGCTTGGCGAGCTGAGCGATCTTCTCCGTGTAACAGAAGCCCAGGCTGAAGCATGGCAGCTGGCGTGAGGTGGCAAACCTCGCGTCGCTGTAGCGATAGCCGAGGTTCGAGAGAAACGCGATCACGTAGCGCCGGCTCGGCTTGCCATCGAGCGACCGCACGACCCCGGCGTCCGAGCCGTAGTTGTACGTCAGACCGGTCTTGTGCGCGAAGCTCACCTCGGCCGCAGCGTTGCACGGACGGACGTCCCGGCCGTAGTGCATGCCCTCGACCGTCACGCTGCCGTCGCTGGGATCGATCCAGCGCTCGGCGATGCGCTGCGGGATCCCTCGGCTCGGATATTTTAGGCCGCAGAAGTTCGTGGTCGACAAGACCACGTTGAAGCCCTGTTCTGCGAGCAGTTGCCCGAGCAGGGCGCGCGAGGAATCGGATAGCACCCGCGCGGTGACCGGACGGCCGTCCGGCCGCTGCCAGAGCACGCCGGGCGCTCCCTTGATGAGCCACAGGAGCCGCGCCGTGTCAAGCGCCGTCATGTGGATCTGGCCCGGTTGCCAGGTCCCTCCGGTCAACGCCGACGTGCCGTTGACCTGCAGCGTGCTGAGCCCGAGCTCGCGAAGCTCGGCGTTCATGCCCTCGACCTCGCCGAGGCCGTGCAGCTGCTTGATCAGCGCGCACGCAGCGCGGTTGTTGGAGGAGGTGATCATGTGGTCAAGCCAGCGATGGTTGGTCTCGGTCCCAGGGGCCGCGGCGCCACAGCCTCCCGCTGGGTCATAGGCGTAGGCGGTTTCGAGGCCGAGGATCCCTCGATCGACGAGCCGCAGCGTATGAAAGGCGACGATCAGCTTGAAGAGCGAAGCCGGGTAGGGCGCCATGAACTCGAACGGGGCTCGGTCGCGGCCGGCAACGATGTCGTCCGCGGCTGTGCGCGGCGGGCTGTCGTTCCAGCCCTTGGTCGAGATCTGACCGCCGTCGCTGGCAAACGTCCCGCCGTTCCAGCGGTCGATGTCCCAGCCGCGGAAGCGCACGGCGCTCGTACCGAGGTTCCGATCGATCGGGACCACGAGACCCGCCGGATAGTCCCGCGAGAGGATGACGTTCGCCGCCCGCCGCGCGCGGCCGTTGCGTGCCAGCTCGATGACGGCCACATCCACGTTCGGCGCGGTTGCGATGCTCGGCGCCGAAGACGGGCACAAGCTCATGGACGGACACACATCTTCGACCGGGCCGAAATCTATGACGTGGTCAAAGCTGACCGCCTGCACCGCCTCCAGCAAGCCGCGCTCGAGCGAACTGCTCTGCGCAAGCGACGTCGAGGCAGCGACAAGTGCAAAGCCAAGCACGGCGACGACTCCGATGACGACCCTCAAGCGCCGGTTCATACTTCCAGTCCCCTTGCGCACAGGTGTGAGCGTCACTCCGTGATCCGATCTCCCGGCTTCCCAGGCTCGAGAGAGTCTAGGTCCGGCGCACAACCCGGGCATCGAGGTGGCGCAGGATGAGGTCGTGCACTCCGGTCGCGGCGAGATCGTCGTCCAGGAGGTCCGTCTGGCGTGTCATCAGCAGCGGCCCTTTCGATGGATCGTCCGGGATGCGCCCGTGCGAGCCCTTGACGAGCGACGCGTCGAGCGGGATGACGTCCATGAGCGTCCGGAACCCCAGCTTCTTTCGCAAGAGGCGCGACCCGAGCGCGAGGGGCGGGATCCGGATCGCGGGATCCAGGAAGAGCTCCACGGGGTCGTAGCCGGGCTTGCGGTGGATGTCCACCGTACGCGCGTAGTCGGGCGCACGCGCGTCGTCTTCCCAGTAGTAGTACGTGAACCAGGCATCGGACTCGGCGACGAGGACAAGCTCGCCCGAACGCTCGTGGTCGAGCCCGTGCTCGCGCTTGCCCTCCTCGTCCAGCACCGCCCCCACGCCCGGTACGGCGGCGAGCAGCGCCCGGACCTCGGGCACGCGCCGGGGGTCACCGACATAGACGTGCGCGATCTGATGATCGGCCACCGCGAACGCGTCGCTGGCGCCGACGTCGAGCACCTCGCGGCCGAGCTCGACCCGGTAGCTGATGAGACCAGCCTCGCGGAGCACCCGGTTGGGGTGCACGGCTCGCGAGACGGGCACGATGCCGTACTCCGACAGCACGATCACGCGCGCGCCGCGATCCTCGTAGAAGTCGATCAGGTCGCCGGCGACGCCGTCCAGCTCGCCGAGTTCGACGCGAACGTCGCGCTCGGCTGGTCCCTTGCGCTGCAGGCCGTAGTCGAGGTGCGGCAGATAGACGAGCGTCAGGTCGGGCCCGAAACGCATCTCGACGAGCTTTGACGCCTCGGCGAGCCAACGCGTCGAATCGATCGAAGCCGCGGGACCCCAGAACTTGAACAGCGGAAACCGGCCGAGCTCAGCTTGCAGGACGTCGCGCAGGCCTTGGGGCTTCGTATAGCAGTCGGGGATCTTGCGACCATCCGCGGGGTACATCGGCCGCGGCGTGACCGTCACGTCTGCCGTCGAGTACATAGCGAACCACCACGACAGGTTCGCCGTCGTGATGGCGGGCATCGACTCCCACACCTTCGGCGCCTGCACGAGGCGGTTGGACTGCTGCCACAGGCGCACCTCCATCGTGTCGCGGAAGAGCCAGCCGTTGCCGACGACGCCATGCTGATCAACGGGCTTCCCGGTGAGAATCGTCGCTTGAGCGGAACAGGTGACGGCGGGAACCACATCACGCAAGGGGACATGCCAACCAGCCTGCGCGAGGGCGTGCAATCGCGGCGCGAAAGGCAACAGGCGCGGAGTAAGACCGACCGCGTTGATCAGGATTATGGACATGCTGCGAGGTTAGCCGCGAC
>DASVEU010000195.1:0-4898 GCA_036380395.1 Gaiellaceae bacterium | reverse complement strand
GTCTCTCCCATCGTGGGCGAGCGCAGCGAGATGCACGCGTCGCACGCCGCCATCAGCGACCAGAGCTGCTGTTCTTCGACGTAGCCGAGGCGCTCGATGCCTGCCGTCGCGAACCGCTCCGCGTCGAAGCCCGGCGATGCGGATCCGACCAGCAGGAGCTTCGCGCTCGGATGCCGCTTTCGCACCAAGCCGAACGCCTCGATCAACTGGGGGACGCGTTTGCTCGCGTTGAGATGGCCGAAGCAGCCGAAGAGCGGCCGGCCCTCGATCTGCACGGGGAGAACCTCTGCCGCGGGCCAAGCGGGATGCTCGATCCGCCAGATCGGACCGTGGTAGCCGGCCTCGAGCACGCGGTCCTCGACATAGTGCGAGTGAACGATCAGACCGGTGGCGTTGGCGAGCACCTCGCCGGCGAGTGGGAACTCATCGGGCCGCGTTTCCCAAGGGGGAGACACACGACCGTCGAGAACGCCGTGCGCGAGCAGACGTCCGGGAATGCCGGCGTCGCGCTCCATGGCAGCGAGATAGCCGTGGCCATCCTTCCGGCCGATCGTCAGCCCTGCGACGAGGTGGTGGAGGACGAAGTCGTGCAGCACCACCACCCCCGGCCGTCGCTTCAGCGCATCGACAATCCAGCCGTGCGCTTCCGGATCGTTGCCCACGTGGTAGAGCGCAACGTCGGCGGCAACGGGTCGCGTGCGTCCGCGCCGCACGATCGCGATCTCGACCAGCCGCTCGAGTGCGGGCAGCAGCAGCGCGGAGTAGTCGGCTATCCCCGACCGTTCTGGCGGCAGCGGGGAGTAGTAGGCAACCCTCACGCCACTGACCGCCTCACGCGAGCAGGCGCGCGATCGTTTCGTCCCAGGACACGCGGCGCGCGATCTCCTTTCCCGCCTGTCCCCACGCCCGCGCGTCGTCGACGTGGTCCCGGAGCCAGGAGCATGCCTCGGCCAGCGCCGCGGCACGTGGCTCGATCACGAGCCCGGTCGCCCGGTCGGTCACGACCTCGAGCGGCCCGCCGGCGTCCGTCGTGGTGACAACCGGCTTCTCGGCGAGGAACGCTTCGTAGGGGACCATGCCGAAGTCCTCATCCACCGGCGCGTAGTACACGGCGAGGCAGCGTGCATAGAGCCCAGCGAGCTCTTCTTCGTCGATCCGTCCCGTGAAGCGTGCGCGCCCGTCGAGCCCGTACCTGCGCGCAACGTCCTCGAGCCGCTCGCGGTCCGGACCGTCGCCGACGATCACGCAGTGCAGCGTCGAGTCGGTGGCCAGCGCGTCGAGCAGCAGCTCGTGTCGTTTTGCGCGGTCCAGACGGCCCACCGAGAGCACGAAGTTGTCGTAGCTCTCGGTCCTGTACGGCAGCTCCTGCGGCGGGTGCGGCATCACCTCCGCGGCGATTCCCGTCGAGCGCTGCAGGCGGTCGGCGACGTTGCGGGAGGTTGCGAACACCTTCCTCGCCTCACCCAGAACCACGCGATCGAGCCGCTGAACGGCGCGGCGCGTCGCGCGCTCCTCTGCGCTCTCACCGAACTGCCCGAGCTCGGTGCGATCGAGCTCGTAGGCCTGCCGGAACTGGTGCAGCAGCCAAACCACCTTGTTCGGATGACGGACTGCATAGGAGGGAAACTTCGTCGCGATTGCCAGCTCGATCGGCCGTCCGTCGGATTCACTCAGATCGAGCAGCCGCCACAGGAAGGCCTGCGAGAGCACGCGCTCGCCCGGATACCACTTGTAGGGAACCGTGACAAGGTCCGTCTCGTGCCCGCGAGCGCGAAGCTCGCCGACCAGATCATCGGCGAAGATCTCGGCCCCGCCGCGCTCGAACGGCACCTGCGGTGCGCAAACGGCGATCCTCATCTCCGGCCTTCTACAGGTACACGCGCGACTGACCGGGTCCCACCACGCCCGCCCACCGACACGTTAAGGAAAAAGCAGTCACGTGTCCGTGTCACGAGCGGAATGTCTCCGCGTCACTACTCATGCGTAGCCGTTCGCGCCACGAGCGCGTAGTCGAGCGGGCCGAAGAGGAGTTCGTTCAGGCGGCGGACGTTGGCGGCGATCACCGGGTCGTCCGGCTCGGTGAGCCGCTCGGCGGGCTCGTTGAGAAATCGGATCTCGGTCTTCGCGAACCCCGATTGGCGGGCGAGCAGCTCGAGGGTCTCGGGCACGAGCGGCTGCGCGTGCGTCAGGTCCGCGAAATAGTTGCGCAGCGCGATCGGTGAGAGAGGATTGATCGTCTCTGCGATGAGAACGCCGCCGGGTCGAAGCTTCGCGGCCGCGAGCCGCAGGGCTTGCACGAGCGTCGGAGCCGGCAGGTGCTCGACGACCTGGCCCATGAAGATCGCTCCGACCGAGCCAGCGGTTACTCGGTCGAGATAGTCGATCAGGTCTGCCTGCTCGACCTCGAGGCCGTCGCCGCGCGCGTACGCGACCATGTCGGCGTCGGCATCGATGCCACGAGCTTCCACACCGGCCTCCCGCAAGAGCCCCAGCAATTCGCCACGCCCGCAGCCGATGTCTAGTACGGGCGCGTCATGACGCAGATCGTCGACGTAGCGTCGTTGGCGCTCGCGGATGGACTCGACGCTCCCGCGCATCCTGCTTTCGAAACCGAAGTAGTCCGGAACCGACGCGGCGGCTGGTTGCGTCGCGACCGTCGCCGGCGCGGGCGCTCCACCGGTGGCCGGGCCGCGGCGTTCGAGACGGGCGAGCCGTTCCTCCAATTCCCGCACGAGCCGCTCCGCCTGCTCCCGTGCCGCCGTGGAAGAGTCGGCCCGCTCCGACAAGGCGTCGACGAGCTTCAGCACGGAGTCGTTGAAAACACGCTGGTCGGCGGCGAGCGGTTCGACGTACCAGCGCATGAGCTTGCGGAGGAAGCGCTTGACCACTCCCTTGGGGCCGCCGCCGGCCGGATGCTCGGCCGTAACCGGCCAGAAACGCTCCGCGAGCGCCCGTGTCGAGGCGTATTCGGCGCCCCGCGAGTCCTCGTGGACGGCACCACGCCGAAGCTCCTCGCGGAGCCGATCGAACAGGGCGGCGACATCGATCTCCTCCGGCGAGGAAATACCTGCAGGCGCCGGGTTTTTCGCCTCCGGCCCGGACATTCGGATGATTGTACGGGGTGCGCCTGTCAGTGGAGGGCACGCACGTAGTGCCACGCCTGGGCCAGACCGAGCTGTCGCATCGCCACCAGCAGTAAGGCATAGAGCGCCAGTCCCGCCGCTGCCGCGGGCACCGCGCTCAGGACGAGCGAAGCGCCGCCGAAGGCAAGCGCGGTCGCCGCCGCGACGAGGATCGAGAGACGCCCCAGCCCGACGACGGTCAGGGCCAGCATGCGAGGTGCGAGCGACGCCATGAGGGCGAGCACGACAAGGAGCGTCGAGACGCCGAGCGCGACCGTCACGCCCGTGAGACCCCAGAGGGCGCGGCCGGCGATCGAGATGGGAATGTCGACGACGACAGCCGCGATCGCCAGCGGGATCAGCAGCCGTGTGCGGTGCATGACGAACAGCAACGGATACATGATCAGGAACGCGGCGTTCGCCACCATCCACGGCGAGAGAAAGATGACGAGCCGCCCGAGCTGGGCACCGACGTGCCCCGAGAATGCTTGGCCGAGGACCGCAGTGATCACCCGCCCGCCGACGAGCGCTACGAGCCCCGCGGCGGCGCCGACGAAAGCGAGCGAGATCCACGTCGAGTGCACGACGTGGTCCGCCGCAGTCTCGGGATTGACACCACGTCGGGTCAACGGTGCTGCAGAGATGAGAGACAGCGAAAAGGCCGTGGCGCTGACGAACGTCGCTGCAAGCAGATACGCGTACGACAGGCTCGTGACGCTGCCCTCACCGGTCCCGGCCGCAAACCGGAGCCCGATCACGTAGAGGCCTTGAAGGGCGACCGGCACGGCTGCGCCGTACAAGAGCCGCCAGAGCCGATGGCCGAGCCGGAGCGGGACGCCTCGATGCGCTCGTAGCCGGTTCCCGCGGAGGAACAGGACGATCATCGGCAGGGCGATGGCGATCGCGCCGTTCAGCGTCAGTCCCCACGCAAGCGCAACCAGACCGTGAGAGTCCGCGGCCAGCACGAAGAAGACGACGCCGCCGACGCCGCCGAGCGCGAAACCGAGAGCAGCCGGAACGTAGCTGTCCTTGGCAGCCAGCGCGCTGGCGGCAAGCGCCGCGATCAGCTGCGCGAAGGCCGCGGGCACGAGCCACGGCAGTGCATCCGCGGCAACGGCAGCCGATTCCTTCGGAAGCCGTCCGGTGATCAACTCACCCCAGAAATGTGCGAAGAGGGCCGCGACGACGGTGGCAGGAATGGCTACGGCCAGGAAGGCAAGCGCGTACGCCCGAAACTCCGAGCCGAGCCGCCCCTCCGCCTCGGCGCGAGTCAGGTCTGGAACGACGACCATCCGGAAGGCCTGGGCGCCGAGCACGAGCACGAGGTAGACGCCGTAGGCGGCCATGAAGCCGTCGGTCTCCTTGTTCCTCCCGAACTTGTGCGCCAGAAAGGCACCGGCAACTGCGGCGGCCAGGCTCAGGATCACATATGAGAGACCTGTAAAGGCGCCACTTCGAACGGCACTCCGGCCGCGCCCCGGGCTACCCTTGGGCTGCTCGTCGGCGGGCACCGCTGCATGAAAGCAGACCAACACGACTCCACCTGGACGGACGATGCCGTCGCTGAGCTCCGGCGGGACTTCGGCGACTTCTTCACCGGCAGGACCTGTCTGGTCACAGGGGCCGACGGCTTCATGGGCTCGCACCTCACCGATGCGCTCGTGCAGCTCGACGCCAATGTGCATGCGTTCGTGCGCGCAACGTCGAGCGGCGCGCTGAACAACATCGGCCCGCTGCGCGAGCGGCTCAAGGTGCATTTCGCCGATCTCACCGACA
>DASVEU010000194.1:0-15341 GCA_036380395.1 Gaiellaceae bacterium | reverse complement strand
TGTTCCTCGTGCTGCACGTCGGGCTCGTGCTCGCGGCGTTCGCGGGGTTCACGCTCGCGGCTGCTCTTTCAGCGCTCTACCTGTGGCAGGAGCGGCGACTGAAGCGGCGCGAGAGCTCGATCCTTCGTCTGCGCGCACCTGCGCTTTCACGACTGGACGAGGTGGTGGCGCGCACGATTGCGATCGCTCTGCCCGCGCTCACGCTCGGGATCGCCGTCGGCATCGTACGGCTGCGCGAGCGTGGCGGCGGCTTCGACGCGCTGATGGCGGTCACCGTCGTCACATGGGCCATCTACAGCGCCTACCTCGTACTGCGACACTTCTCCGGCTGGCGTGGCCGTCGAGCGGCGTACCTCGTTCTCGCGGGCTTCGTCTTCGTCGTGGTCGTCCGTCTCGGTCTCCCCGTGACCCACTTCCCGACATGAGCATCGTCCTCGTCGGCATCTCGCATCACCAGGCGCCTGTCGAGCTGCGTGAGCGTGCGGCGCTCGACCGTCAACGCGCGGCGGAGCTCGCGGAGGCGCTCGCCGGCGGCCGCAGCGAAGCGGTGGTCCTCTCGACGTGCAACCGCACAGAGCTCTACCTGGCGGATGAATCCGCCGATGCTGCGGAAGAGAAGGCGGAGGTCGCGCTGCTCGCCCTCGAGTCTAAGCTCGGCCCGGCTCTCTACAGGCTGCGCGACGAAGAGGCGGCGCTCCATCTCTTTCGGGTCGCCGCCGGTCTCGACTCGATGATCCCCGGCGAAGGGGAGATCCTCGGACAGGTACGCGCCGCGCACGAGTCCGGCGCCACTGGACCGCTGCTCGACCGCCTGTTCCGGCAGGCCGTGCAGGCAGGCCGTAAGGCGCGAACCCAGACGGCAATCGGCGAGAGCCCGGCGTCTGTGTCGTCGGCAGCTGCCGCGCTCGCCGAGCAGGTCTTCGGCGATCTCGAGGGACGCAGTGTCCTCGTCGTCGGCGCCGGCAAGGTCGGCGAGCTGGCGATCCGGAATCTCGTCTCGCGTGGCGCGACCATCGCGTCGGTCGCGAACCGCACAGGGCAGCGCGCGGAAGACCTGACGGAGCGATTCGGCGGGGAGGCGCTGCCGCTCGAGCGCATCGACGAGGAGCTCGTACGCGCGGACGTCGTGCTCTCGTCGACGAGCGCTCCCGGTTGGATTCTCACGCGCGAGCAGGTCGAGCAGGCATTGCGCGCCCGCAAGGGCCGCCCGCTCTTCCTGATCGATCTCGCCGTGCCGCGCGATCTCGATCCAGCCATCCACGAGCTCGAGGGCTGCTACCTCTACGACATCGACGATCTCGAAGCGGTCGTGGCCGAGACGCTGGCCGGGCGTCGCCGCGAGGCCGCGCGTGCGGAGACCATCGTGGCGGAGGAAGCGGATCGGTTTCGCGCGTGGCAGGCATCCCTCGACGTCGTTCCGGCGATCACCTCTCTCCGCGCACGGGCCGAACAGATCCGCGACGCCGAGCTGAGCCGAGCGAAGCTGAACGACGCCGAGCGGCGCGCTGCAGAGTCCGTAACCGCGGCGGTCCTGAACAAGCTCCTGCATCTGCCGACAATTCGGATGAAACAGGCGGCCGCGGCAGCCGACGGCGTGATTTATGCTGATGCGGTGCGTCACCTCTTCGGTCTCGAGGACGAGCGCTGAAGTCCGCGAACCTGATCGGGCGGCCGCTCCCCGTGCAGGCTCCGACCGCATTCGTGCGCGTGCGGCGGCGCAGGCCATGCGGCCAGACGCGGGTCAAGCGCACCTGGTGCCGTGCTGATCCGCGTCGGTTCCCGCGGCAGTAGGCTCGCGCTCACGCAGGCCGAGCTGGCGTCGGCCCGGCTGCGCGGGCCGGGTGTCGAGATCGCGCTCGTTCCCCTCACGACCGCCGGCGACCGCGACCGCACACGCCCGTTCGGGGAGATCGGAGCGCGCGGCGTCTTCGTCAAAGAGCTGGAAGAAGCGCTGCTCGACGGTCGCATCGACGTCGCCGTGCATTCCGCGAAGGACATGACCTCCACCGACACGGAAGGCCTTGCGGTCGGCGCGTACCTGGAGCGCGACGATCCTCGCGACGCGCTTTGCGGAACGCCGGAGCTGCGTGCGGGAATGCGGATCGGCACTGCGTCGGTCCGGCGGAGGGCGCAGCTGCTCGCCCTCGAGCCGACCCTCTCGATCGAGCCCTTGCGCGGCAACATCGAGACGCGACTGCGGAAACGCGGCGAGCGCGGGCTCGACGCGATCGTTCTGGCGGCGTGCGGCCTCGAACGTCTCAACCTCGCCGGCGAGATCGGCCGCCGCTTCGATCCGGAAGAGCTGGTCCCGGAGGCAGGCCAGGGTGCGCTGGCGCTTCAAGTGCGGGCGGGCGAAGAGCACCTTGTGGGAGCCGCCGACCATGGCGAGACGCGGCGGCGCGTCGAGACCGAGCGCGCCTGCGTCGCCGTCATCGGGGGCGGGTGCCTCGCTCCGATCGCCGCGTATCACGACGGCGCACGCCTGACCGCGCTCGTCGCGGCCGAGGACGGCAGCTGGATCGAGCGTCGAAGCGGTGACGATCCCGGCGAGGTCGCAGCCGCGCTGATGCCGTTCGTCTCGGCCTGACATGCGCGTGATCGTCACGCGGCCGAGGACGCAGGCAGAACCTTTGCTCAACGCCCTGCGCGCTCAGGGGTTCGAGCCGGTCGCATGTCCGGTAATCGAAATCGAGGCGATCGACAACGGCCCGATCGACGTCAGCGACTACGACTGGGTGATCGTCACGAGCGCGAACGGCGCCGCTGAGCTCGACGTGCGACACACCGGCGAGTTGCCGCGTGTCGCAGCCATCGGAGAGACGACTGCGGCCGCACTTGCGGCGCGGGGCATCGCAGTCGACTTCGTGCCCTCCCTGGCGTCGCAGGAAGGGCTCCTGGCCGAGCTGCCGCGGCCGGTGGGTCGTGCCCTCTTCGTAGGCGCCGAGCGTGCGCGCCGGCTGCTCGTCGACGAGCTTCCTGCCGACTACCGCGCTGTCTACCGCACCGTGGAGCTGACACCGTCGCCGCCCGACGGCGAGCTGGTGCTGCTTGCCTCGCCCTCCGCTGCGCGGGCGTGGGCGAAGCTCGGCTCGACCGTCCCAGCGATCACGATCGGACCGCAGACGACGGCCGCGGCGCTCGCTGCAGGCCTGGCCGTGGTGGCGGAAGCCGGCACGCAGGATGTCGTAGGCCTCGTAGACTCCGCCGCGCGGTGGCGAGCTTCATCACGTTCCTGACGGACTTCGGCCTGCAGGACGACTTCGTCGGTACCTGTCACGGGGTGATGAAGCGGATCGCGCCGGAGGTGGAGATCATCGACATCACGCACGGCATCGCGCCTCAGGCCGTTCTCCAGGGAGCGCTCACCTTGGCGAATACGCTGCCGTTCATGCCCGAGGGGGTCCACCTTGCGGTCGTCGATCCCGGGGTCGGCGGCGCGCGGCGCGCGCTCGCTCTCCGTGATGCACAAGGGCGCATGTACGTCGGACCGGACAACGGGCTGCTCATTCCCGCGGCCGAGAAGCTGGGCGGGATCACCGACGCCCACGAGCTCGCGAATCCCGAGTACGCGCTCGAGTCGGTCTCGCGCACGTTCCACGGCCGTGACCTGTTCTCTCCTGCGGCCGCGCATCTTGCACTCGGCGTTCCGCTCAGTGAGCTCGGCCCGCCGATCGACCCGGATGCCTTGGCTCGTCTCGACATCCCACGGCCGGACGTCGGCTCGACGCGCATCCACTCGACGGTCATTTCGATCGACCGCTTCGGGAACATCGGCCTCAATCTCGACCGATCGCACCTCGACGAGGCCGCCGTCGTGCCGGGAACGCGTGTCGAGCTGCAGGTAGGCCCCGAGCGTTACTACGCGGTCGCGGCGCGCACGTTCGCCGACGCACGGCCTGGCGACATCATCCTCTACGAGGACGCCTACCGGAACATCTCGATCGCGATCAACGGAGGCAACGCCGCGGCCATGTTCGGAATCAAGGAGGGCCAGGACATTCGCATTCACCTGGACGTGTTTTGAATCGTCGAGAGCTCGGCCAGAAGTTTGCGCGGCTGGCGACGAACGCGGTGCTGCGCAGCCCGCGGCTCTGGCGGTTCTTTCGTCCGCTCGTGCGCAAGCAGTTCGACGCCATCGCCGCGGGCTGGGACACGATGCGCGACCCCACGCACCTCGCGCCGTACGAGGCCGCGCTGGCCGCGGTCGACCCGGCTCCTTCGAAAGCGCTCGACCTAGGCACGGGCACCGGCCAAGGGGCCTTCGCAATTGCCCGGCGCTTTCCACATACGCAGGTGGTCGGCGTTGATCTCGCCGAAGGGATGCTGGCGGAAGCGCGGCGCAAGACACCTGCCGAGCTCGCCGACCGTATCCGCTTCGAGAGCGGCGACGCGTCCGCACTGCCGTTCGAAGACGGTTCGTTCGCGCTCGTCGCGCACGCAAACATGATCCCGTTCTTCGACGAGCTCGAGCGCGTGCTCGCTCCCGGCGGCCAGGTGGTGTTCGCGTTTTCGTCCGGCCCGGGGACACCGATCTACGTCATGCCCGAGCGGCTGAGGGAAGAGCTCCGACGGCGTGGATTCTCGGAGTTTGCGGAGTTCGCGGCCGGCAACGGCACTGCCCTGCTTGCCCGCAAAGAGGTCCGCGCCTAAGCTTCGGTCCACAAGGTCGTTCGCGGCGCGGTATCACCGGTCCGGACGGCCTTTCTTTATGTGCAGCGCTACTAGTTGCGCTCGAGCACGACATTGAAGCCGCGGGCCTTCGCCTGGGCGACGAATGCTTCGGCCTCGCTCTGATCCTCGAATCCCGCGAGGTAAGCCTCGAATCCGCCGCAAGGGTCGTTACGCAGCTTGACGCCGGGAAAGCCGGCAGCATCGGCGCGATTCACGATCGCCGTCGCGCTAGGTCGGTCACGTCCGTGCCCGAAGATCGCCTCGAGCCGCCCCAGTGGTTTCGCCTGGATGCACTCGAGCGTGACGGCGAAGCCTTCGCGGCGAGCCTCGCTCTGGAGGTCGACTCCCACGTCGAAGGTGTCGATGCCGCGAACGACGACCCGGAAGCCGTCGCAGCCCTCGATGATGTTTGCGTTCACGAACCCGCGGGCCGTGATCTGAGTACGGAACGCCAGCGCTTGCTGGTGCGTCTTACGCCGACCGAAGACCGCCTCCAGGCCGCTGAGGAACTCGACACGTCCGCATGCCTGCTGCGCAGACTTGGCGCCGGGCGCCGAGTCCGAAAGCCCCAGAGCCGGCACCGAGCCCGCAATCCCGCCGGCCAGGCAAGCCAGCGCAAAGAAACGTGCCGCCCTCACGGCGCACAGTCGTACCAGACCCCGCGGAGGCCAGCCGCAGTGTTAACGAATCCTTTAGAACCAGCCGCGGAGCGCCGGGCTTTGCCCGGCGCGACCACTTACGCGCCGGATCGAAACGAGAAACCCGACGAAGTCGTCATGGGCGGCGCGAAGGCGCCGGCCGGACTTCGTCGGGTGATGGCGAGGGCCGGAATCGAACCGGCGACACCACGGTTTTCAGCCGTGTGCTCTACCAACTGAGCTACCTCGCCCGGCGGCCCGCAGTCTAGCCGCCGCTACACGCCCGCTTTGGCCGCAGCGAGCCTGGCTATGAGCAAGTCCACGAACTCGTTCTTCATCAGGACCGCGTCGGCTCCGGCCTCTGTGACGGCGTCGTGGAGTGCGCGATGCTCGTCTGCGGTCAACGCGATCACGCACATACTCGGATGGTCGTGGCGCAGCCGCGCGACGGCAGACACGCCGTCGAGTCTCGGCATGTGCAGGTCGATGACCACAGCGTCAGGATCGAGCTCGTCCGCGAGCTCGATCGCAGCCATGCCGTCGACAGCGGTGCCCACGACCGCAAGCTCGGGCTGCCGCTCGATCAGTGGCGAGAGCGCCGCCAGGAACGGGGCGTCGTCGTCGGCAAGGAGAACTCGGATCGTCCCCGCCGCATCGGCTTCCCCCATGGGTCCGCAAGTTAGCCTTGTTGGTCGTGCTTTCGCAACCGCTTCGACGCAAAGTCGCCGTCATCGGCGCGAACCTCGACCTGGGGGCCGGTCGCCGCGGCGTTGACATGGGTCCTTCCGCGATCCGTTATGCCGGTTTGGCTGCCCGCCTCGACGAGCTGGGGTACGAGTACGTGGATCTGGGCAACGTCGAGACCGCGGTGCCGGAGGCAACCGAGGCCGGGGACGAACATGCCCGCTTTCTGCCTCAGATCAAGGAAACGTCGCAGCGGATCGCCCAGCTCGTTTCGCGCACGGCGAGGGATGACTTCGTTCCGGTCGTGCTGGGCGGTGACCATTCGGTTGCCTTGGGAACGCTCGCGGGCCTGCGTGAGGTCCACGGCCCCGGCGGCGCCATCTGGATCGACGCGCACGGCGATCTGAACAGTCCCGAGACCAGCCCGAGCGGAAACGTCCACGGAATGGTGCTCGCCGCCGCGCTCGGTCTCGCCGGCGATCGCTTCCGCGACGACGGTTGGGGTTTGCCCGCGCTCGAGCCGGGACGTGTTGCGCTCGTTGGAGTGCGCTCATTGGACGACGGTGAGCGCGCGCTGCTCGGAGACCAGGACGTGAAGGTGTTCACGATGAGCGATCTCGACCGCCTCGGGGTGGAGCGCTCGGTCCGCGAGGCGCTCGCCCACGTCGCCGGACCCGGCTTCGTTCACGTGAGCCTCGACATGGATGCGATCGATCCCGACGTTGCGCCCGGAGTGGGGACGCCGGTGCGCGGCGGCCTCTCCTACCGGGAGGCGCACCTCGCCATGGAACTCGTCGCGGAGTCGGGGCTCGCGTCGTCGCTCGACGTGGTCGAGGTGAACCCGGTGCTGGACCGCGAGAACGAAACGGGAAAGCTTGCAGTCGAGCTCATCGCCAGTGCGTTAGGGGCCCGGATCCTCTAAGAACCGCCCAACCGCGTCCGCGGTCTCCTCGTACGCGTCCCAGTAGACCATGTGGCCTCCCGGCACCTCGATCACTTCGATCAGGTCGCCGAGGGCCAGCCGATAAGCGTCGATCTGATCCTCGCGCACGAGGCCGAACTCGCCGGCGTGGACGAGCAAGGTCGGCACGCGCAAAGTCTCCGGCGGCGGGGGCGGCGTGGTGAGCTCGCCGTACATCGATACCACCGCGCTCTGGCAGTAGCGGAAGCGCCACTCGCCATCCGAGTGTTGCACGAGGTGCTCGCGCATCTCCTCTTCCAGATGCTCGCGCGGTGTCGGCGAGCCGGTCTCGAGCCGTTCCGCGATCGCAGCCTCGGTGGAGCCGAAAGCACGATCGGCCCGCTCGCGTTCGGCGAAGTCGAAACCGACGTGCGGAAGAAGCTGGATTGCGGGGTCGAGCAGTGCGGCGCGCTCGACGCGCTCCGGTGCGAGGACGGCCAGTTCGAGGACGAGCCGGCCGCCGAACGAATGGCCGACCCACTGCGCCTGCCGGACTCCGGCTGCGTCGAGCGTCTCGAGGACGTCGTGTGCGTGCGTGGAGAACGTCCACGGCGGTTCCCAGCCGGAGTTGCCATGTCCACGCAAGTCCGGAGCCAGAACGCGGAACCGTCGCGCAAGCCGCTCCTCGGCGAGCCTGCGAAAGCGGCGCCCGTGCGCGTTCACGCCGTGGAGACAGACGACCGGGGGAGCAGATGGATCGCCCCACTCGTGCAGATTGAGCTCCATCAGCGCTCGTGCGCAAGCGCGTCGATGACGTCGCTAGGCTCGCCCCGGAAGACGACGTCTGCCGCCTGCTCCATCCCGGCCCCGCCGCCAACAGACACGACGACCGCCGACTTGACGATCCCGGTCAGCTGCTCGAAGTCTCCCGGGACGCCTACGGCGATGAGGACGCGCGGTGCCACGGGGCGGCCGTAGAGGCCGATCTGGCGGTTGCCGGGAAGGTCACCCCGCGCGCAGACCTCGCGCGTCCCTCCGACGGCGACTCCTTCGGGAGCCCAGCCCGCCGGTGCGTCGGGACCGAGCAGCACGACGACGTCGTTCTCGTCGAGATCGAACGCAGGTGCGGGTCTCCGGTCCACGAGCGTGGAGCGGGGCTCCGGCAGCGGGCCGAGCTCGAAGCGCTCGACCCTTGCCGTCTCTTCGCGCGGTTCGAGCACGCCGAACATCCTCGGGCGCACGGTCGCGAGCTGCGGTGTGGTTCGGCCCATGATCACCGAGACGATGTTCCCGCCGTACGCGGGCTTCGTCTGGATGAGGCGTCCACCCCGATCGATTCCGAGATTCACGCAGTCGCCAGTCATGCCCAGCTCCAGCTCTCCTGCTGCCCGGGGCCCTAGATCCCGGCCGCGTGCCGTTGCGGGGATCGCAAGCGCGTGCGGCCGAAGCCGTCGGAGAATCTGAACGAGCGCTGCGGTCCAGAGCTCCGAGTGGTAATCGTCGAGGCGCTCGTCCTCGACGAGCACGACGCGCTCGGCGCCGTGCCTGCCGAGGGTCTCGCCGACCGCTGCTGCGTCTTTGCCCATGACGAGCGCGACACTCTCTCCGCCGAGCTTCCCAGCGAGCTCGCGGCTTTTGGCGATCAATTCGAGCGAGGCTCTGGTTGCTTGACCGTCCACGGTCTCGACGAAGGTCCACGCGTCGTAGTTCTTCCCGGGCTTCTCGCCCAGGCGTGCCGGCTTGTCCCACTGCGTCGCCCCGGGAGGAAGGTCGGCCAGAAGGTCGCGGACCTTGCCGATCACCTCGGCGGCGCTCTTCGCGAGCTCACCCTTGCGTTCGGGCGTGACGTCGTGCACGGCGAGCACGCGCGTCGGCGACCCGGTCTGGCCGAACCGCTTGTCGTCCTCACGGACGTCGCCGACGAGGTCGTTTGCGGTCCAGACCTCGACGCTTCCGTCGCTCGAGTTCTCCGCCTCGAACGCCGAGACGAGCGAGAGCACCGCTGGAAGATCCAGCTCGTACGTGTCGTACCCCGCATCCGTTTCACGGGTCGCACGGACGCGGCCGTCAATGAGTTCGACGTCGACGACGCTCGTCAGGTGCGGCCAGCCGAGGAACGCCGCGGTCTCCGGCGGCACTTGCCACGTCTCCGAGTCCACGGTCTTGCGCCCGCAGAGGACGAGATCGACGCCACCCTCCTTCTGGATCGCCAGGGCGAGCGTGCGCGATGTGCCGAGTGTGTCGGCGACGGCGAACACCCGGTCGGACAGATGAATGCACCGATCGGCGCCGAGAGCGAGGCACGTGCGTAATGCGTCCGCGGCCTGTGGTGGGCCCATGGTCATCGCGATCACCTCGCCGCCCACACGCTCCTTCAGCCCTGCAGCCAGGGCAACGGCCCCGGCGTCGAACGGATTGAGGAGCAGTGGCACGCCCTCACGGCGCAGAGTCTTCGTCTCCGGATCGAAGTTGATCGCGTCGCCGCGAGGGACCTGTTTGACGAGGCAGACGATCTTCACCTGTGGGAGCCTAATCAGCCGTGCTCGCTCTCCTCTACGACATCCACGGCAACCTGGTTGCCCTCGACGAGGTCCTGAAGGACGCAGAGGCCGTGGGAGCCAAGGCCTATCTCCTCGGCGGGGACTTCGCGTCGTCGTCGCCGTGGCCGCGCGAGACGATCGAGCGGCTGCGCGGCCTTCCGAACACGACCTGGGTTCGCGGTAACGGCGAGCGCGGGCGGCGCGAGCCCCCGGCAGATCGGCCCGAGGTGCTGCAGGCGCTCTCCGAGCACGACTCCGGGCTGGGCACGGACGAGGGCTGGCTCTACTCCTTGCAGGCGCAGTTCGAGCAGGACGGTGTCCTCTACGTCCACGGCTCGCCCCTTGCGGACTTCGAGAGCTTCGCGCCTGAGCCCGGTGAGGACGACGAGCGATTGCTGGACGGCGTCGGCGGCAAGATCATCGTCTTCGGCCACAGCCACCAGCAGTTCCGCAGGCCCGGGCCGAACGAAACGACGCTGATCAACCCAGGCAGCGCCGGCATGCCGCTTGACGGCGACGTGCGCGCGGCGTATGCGCTGCGCAGAGACGACGGCGAGTTCGAGTTCCGCCGCGTCGAGTACGACGTCGAGCGCGTTGCGCAAGCGTGGGAGCAGGTCGGCGGCACGTTCGGCACGTTCGCGGCGCAGCGGATCCGCCGCGGCTCCGATTAGGCGTCGACTTCACCTAGAGGATGTTCACGGCGCGCGCGGCGACCAGGAGCAGGGTGATCGCAGAAAGCGTCGCTTCGGCCGCCATCAACGTCTTGGCGCGTCGCGTGAGCGGCATCACGTCGGTGGGGCTGAAGGCGATCGAGTTGGTCTGAGACACGTAGAGGTAATCCCACAGGCGCGGCGCCCAGCCCTCTGCCGCCAGTTCGGGGTTCTCGTCCTGGGGGAACTGGAAGTCGGGCTTGCGGGGCGCGTTCGAGAGCGCCCGGGCCAGCGGACCACCGGAGTCCAGCTCCCAGAAGGCGAGCCCGAACGCGATGGCGTCGGTGACCCACAGTGCGCCGCCGCTGAACAGCAGCTGCCGGCCCGTCATCTGCACGCCCGAGTGAGCGACCAGGGAGACGACGAGCAGGACGACACCGAAGACGTTGAAGACCCAGACGAGAGCAAGCAGCGCGATCACGATCTCCCGCCTGCGGTCATGCCGGGTGAGGCGGGCCAAGCCCAGGAGCAGCGTCCCGGAAAGCAAGACGTAAGGACCGGCGACGATCAGCCACATCCACCACAGGCGGTGCCCGAGCAGGTCCCAGTGGGCGTGCATGCTCACGAGCGCCAGAGCCACGAGGATTGCGGCCGCCGCGAGCGCGAAGGGTGCAGCGTCGTTCCGTGCGTCGCGCGCCGCCTCGGCCAGACGCTCCGGCTCCAGAGTTGACACCGTCTGCTGCGCGGGTGCTGCGGGTTCGGCCATCTAGCCCTTCGTCTCCTCGCCGCTCCCCGACGGCTCGTAGTACGTCGTCCCCTTCAGCTCGTCCGGGAGGTAGTCGACGTCGAATCCCGACGGATCGGAGTGCGGATAGATGTAACCCTCTCCTTTGCCGAGCTTGCGTCCGTAGTAACTGCCGTCGGCCAGCGCCTTCGGCGGCCGGATGTTTCCCCGCTCCTGGACGTCCTTTGTCGCGCGCTTGATTGCTTCGTAGCTCGCGTTCGACTTCGGAGCGCGTGCGAGATAGATCGCCGCCTGCGCGAGGTTCAAGCGCGCTTCCGGCAGCCCCACGTGCTCGACCGCCTGGGCTGCGGCCACTGCGACCTGCAGCGCCCGCGGATCCGCGTTGCCGATGTCCTCGGATGCGAGCACGATCATGCGCCGCGCGATGAACCGTGCGTCTTCGCCGCTCTCGAGCATCGCGGCGAGGTAGTAGACGCTCGCGTCGGGGTCCGACCCCCGCATCGACTTGATGAAAGCGGAGATGAAGTCGTAGTGCGCATCGGCGGTCTTGTCGTAGAGCAGCGGCCGCTTGCGCGCCGCGTCGTCGACGTGAGCCTCGGAGAGCGGCTCCCCTGCGGCCTCCGCAGTTTGCAGTGCGAGCTCGACGATGTTGTGGACGGAGCGGGCGTCGCCGCCCGCACGGATGGCGATCTGTCTGAGCAGTTCGTCGGGAATCTCGGCGCCCAGCTCCGCCGCCCCGCGGCGCGCGACCGTCTCGAGCTCCTCCACGGACAGCGGCAAGAGCTCGTACACCTGGGCTCGAGACAGCAGCGCGGAGTTGACCTCGAAGTAGGGGTTCTCCGTCGTCGCGCCGATCAACGTGATCACTCCCTCCTCGACACCGGGAAGGAGCGCGTCCTGCTGGGCCTTGTTGAAGCGGTGGATCTCGTCGAGGAACAAGATCGTGCGCTGTCCGTTCGCTCCGAGCCGCTCGCGCGCGCGCGCGAGTACCTCCCGTACCTGGCCGACGGTCGCCGATACCGCCGAGAGCTCCTCGAACTCTGCGCCGGTCGCGCGCGCGATGATGCGCGCAAGGGTCGTCTTCCCGGTGCCGGGCGGTCCGTAGAAGATGGCAGACCGTACCCGGTCCTCCGCGATCGCCAGCCGCAGCGCCGAGCTCTCGCCGAGCACGTGCTCCTGCCCGACGAATTCGTCGAGCGACTGCGGTCGCAGTCTCAGCGCGAGTGGTGCGACACCCGGAAGCCGCTGCTCCGCCGCATAGGAGAAGAGGTCGCTCATTGCAGGAGAAGTATGCTCCGTAGGCCCTTGGCGACCGAGACTCACGAGGATTTCTCCGAGCCGATCCTGCCCGGGAAGGGGGCGTCGGACTACGAGCGCTACCTGCGGACCGACGACCTGCTTGCTTTGCAGAAGTCACCGGAGGAGCAGGTCCACCCGGACGAACTGCTGTTCCAGACGGTGCACCAGTCTTCGGAGCTCTGGCTCAAGCTCGGCACCTCGGAGGTCGCCCGGGCAACCGTCCATCTGCGCGCGGGCGAGCTTGGGGCGGCGCTGCGGCTGCTCGGGCGCGCGGCACTCTGCCTGCAATTCATCACGCGCCAGCTCGACATGCTCGAGCAGATGTCGCCGTGGGAATACCAGACCGTTCGTCGTGTGCTCGGACACGGCAGCGGCTTCGACTCACCCGGCTTTCGCGACGTTCGGCGGGTCACTCCGCCGCTGGGCGAAGCATTCGAGGCGGCGGTGTCGCAGGCCGGCCTCGACGTGGTCGAGGTGTACGTGCAGGGGCGCGAGCACGAGGAGCTCTACCAGCTCGCGGAGGCGTTGGTCGAATGGGACGAGCGGATCACGATGTGGCGGATTCGCCATTACAAGGTCGTCGCCCGCATCATCGGCGACCAGGTCGTCGGGACGCAGGGGACACCGGTCGAAGTGCTCGGAAAGATGATCCATCACAACTTCTTCCCCGCGCTGTGGCGTGCGCGGAACCAGCTGACCGCCCGCTCGAAGCAAGAAGAAGACGCTCCGTGACGTCCTTTGGGCCGCTGAAGACGCTGTAATGGCGACCGTCTCGGCCCGCGACGAGGTCACCGAGCTCCTGCAGGAGTTGATCCGCGTCGACACGACGAATCCGCCGGGCAACGAGACCGCTGCGGCCGAGCTTCTTCGGAGCTACCTGGAGGCAAGCGGTGCGCAGGTGGAGCTGTATGCGCGCATTCCCGAACGTGCCAACCTCGTTGCGCGCATTCCGGGGCGGGGCGACGGGCCGACCCTGCTCTTCCTCTCGCACACCGACGTCGTGCTCGCGGACGCGTCGGAGTGGAGCGCGGACCCGTTCGGTGGTGAGCTGCGCGACGGCGAGGTGTGGGGTCGCGGCGCGCTCGACATGAAGGGGCAGGTCGCCGCAAGTGCGGTTGCGCTTGCCTCGCTCGCGCGGGAGGGCTTCGAGCCGGCAGGCGACCTGATCTTCGCGGCGACTGCCGACGAGGAGGTCGGCGATGGATTCGGGGCGCAGTGGTTGTGCGAGACGCATCCGGATGCGGTTCGTTGCGATTACCTGATCAACGAAGGGTCCGGCGAGCGGGTCGTGCTCGGCGGTAAGCCGTTCTACACCTGCTCCGTTGCCGAGAAGATGAGCGCGCCCTTCCGGCTACGCGTGCATGGACGCAGCGGGCATGCGTCGATGCCGGGGATCGCAGACAACGCGCTGGTGAAGGCCGCGCCGTTGATCACGGCGCTCGGCGAGTACGTGCCGGAGCAACACCTCACACCGGAGGTGGAGGCACTGCTGGAAGCAGTCACGGGCGAGCGGCCCGCGTCGCCGCAGGTGGCGCTCGAGCAGGCTCGCGCGATCGGCGAGTTCTTTGCGGAGATGGTCGAGCCGCTGCTGTCCCTGACGCTTTCCCCGACGATGATCAGCGCCTCGAAGAAGCGGAATGTCATTCCTGCGATCTGCGACGTTATCGTCGACTCGCGACTGCTGCCGGAGACGACGACTGCCGAGCAGCACGCGACCGTGCGCACCGTGCTCCGCGACGGCGACTACGAGCTGGAGTCGCTCGAGGCACACGGGGGAACGCGCTCGCCGATCGAGACGCCGCTGTGGGACGCCGTCTCCGGCTGGATCGCCGAGGTCGAGCCCGAGGCGAGGCCGGCGCCGATCTGCGTCGCGGGGTTCACCGACAGCCACTGGTTCCGCGAGGCCTTTGGCACCGTCGCCTACGGCTTCTTCCCGTTGCGTGCGATGGATGCCGAGCTGGCGGCGCGCCTGATCCACTCAGCCGACGAGCGCATTCCGGTGGAGGACTTGGAGCTCGCTGTGAGCTTCCTGAGGTACGCAGCCCAGGCCATGCTGGCCTAGGACTCGCTTGGCGTTTGCGGAATTCGACTCTGAGTCGATAACCTCGATGAGATGAGCGACGAGAAGATCCGGCTCGGCGGGATGGCGCTGGCCAACGGCGTGCTCGTCCACGGCCCCAGGTCCTGGGCCTGTGCGATCCGCACGGAAGATGGGCGCCTGAAGGTCGCCGCGCAGCGCAAGCGGCTCCGGGCGAGCAAGGTCGAGAGCCCGTTGCTTCGTGGCCCTGTGCGCCTACTCGATGCGATGGCGATCATCCCGGAGATCAAGCGCGCGCTCCCCGAGGCAAAGCTGCCGTTTCAGCGTCCGGTGGTCGTGGCTGCGATGGTCGGTAGCGCCACGGTCCTGAGGCTCCTGCGCGGTTCGCGCTCGGTCGGTCCGGCGGTTCAGGAGGTCGTCAGCGGTCTGCTCTCGGTCGCCCCAGCCGCACTTGCGCTGCGCGGGTCCGACGTTGCTGCCTATCACGGGGCAGAGCACATCTCGATCGGCTCGTACGAGCAGGGCAAGCGCGCGGCGAAGGAGCACAACCGCTGCGGGTCGCACCTGATCGGTCCATTGCTCGCGACCACGGCAATCGGCAACGTGCTGGCGGCGCGCGCACCCGCCCATCTCCGCAGGCCGGCGCGGCTCGGCGCCCAGCTCGTGGCGCTGGCTGCATCGACCGAGATCTTCGGCTGGATGGTGCGCAATCCCGAGAACCGCCTCGCACGCGCTCTCGCCAAGCCGGGCCACGAGCTCCAGCATCGCCTCGCGACCGCGGAGCCGACGCCGGAGCAGATCGAGGTCGCCGAGGCCGCACTCGCCGCGTGCCTCGAGCTCGAGCAGGAATAACCATGGCTTCGCTCGAGGAACGAACTCGCGAGCGGCTTCCGCCCGAGATCTTCGACCTGCCGGTCGAGAAGATGCGCGAGGGCTACTACGCAGACGCGTACTTCAATCACGCGCGAGCGACACTCTTGCAGGACGCGCGTCGTCCGCGCGTCGTGATGCAGGTCTTCCAGAAAAACGACGCATACCTCGGCGGCATGGACGAGGCGATCGCGATCCTCAAGCTCTGCTCGTACGACTGGGACGAGCTCACCGTGCACGCGCTCTACGACGGCGACCGCGTGGCGCCTTCGGAGACGGTGATGACCATCGAGGGCGACTACACG
>DASVEU010000193.1:0-8084 GCA_036380395.1 Gaiellaceae bacterium | reverse complement strand
CGAGGGCCTTTCGCGCAAGGAGATCGCGCCCCTCACTGGCGGCCTGCGCGGGAGCTACGTGCGCGCCACTCGGCGCGCGCCCTCGCTCAACCCGCGCGACTACGGCGCAAAGGGCGCCACCAGCCTCGAGGGCTTCCTCTTCCCGGCCACCTACGAGCTGAAGAAGGGGCAGACGGTGGCGCGCCTGCGCGACCAGCAGCTCGCCCAGTTCAAGCGCAACTTCGACAAGGTCGACCTGAGCTACGCGAAGCGCAAGAACCTCACCGCCTATGACGTACTGATCATCGCGTCGCTGGTGGAGCGCGAGGCGATGCTCGCCAAGGAGCGGCCGATCATCGCCTCGGTGATCTACAACCGGCTCCACGACGACATCCGGCTCGACATCGATGCGACCACGCGCTTTGCCGTCGGCAACTGGAAGCGCCCACTCAGGGAGTCCGAGCTCCAGAACCAGAGCCCGTACAACACGCGCGTGCATCCCGGTCTGCCACCAGGTCCGATCGGCAACCCGGGTCTGGCGTCGATCAAGGCCGCGGCGCATCCGGCCAAGACCGGCTTCCTGTTCTACGTCGTCAAGCCGGGCACCTGCGGTCAGCACAACTTCGCCAAGACCGACGCCGAGTTCCAGGGCTACGTGAACGAGTACAACCGCGCCCGGGACGAGAACGGCGGCAAGTCGCCGACCACCTGTTGAGCACGCTCACCGGCGTCCTCGGCTTCCCCGTCGAGCACAGCCGCTCTCCGCTGATGATGAACGCCGCCTTCGCGGAGCTCGGCATCGATTGGCGCTACCTCAAGCTGCCCGTGCCGCCGCAGCGCTTCGACGAGACGGTGAGAGCCCTGCCGGCGTCCGGCTACCGCGGGGCGAACGTCACGATCCCGCACAAGCTCGCGGCGCACGACCTGGCCGACGAGCTGAGCGACGCCGCGCGCGCGATCGGCGCCGTGAACACGCTCACGTTCCGCGATGACGGGCGGATCGCGGGCGACAACACCGACGCGGGCGGCCTCCTCGATGCGCTCGGCCAGTCGCTGCCCCCGAGCGCGCTCGTGCTCGGAGCGGGTGGCGCCGGGCGAGCGGCGGCGTGGGCGCTCGCGCAGGTCGGGGTTGAGGTGACCGTCTGGAACCGCACGCCGGAGCGGGCCGTCGAGCTGGCGGCAGCGCTCGGGGTGTCCGCCTCGGAGCGTCCCGGGCCTGCGGAGCTGCTCGTGAACGCCACCTCAGTTGGGCTCCGTCCCGCGGACTCGCTCGACGGGCTGCCGCTGGTGGACGCCCGAGTGGTCGTCGACCTCGTCTACGGAGCCGCACAGACGCCCTTCGCGCGCTGGGCCGAGGAACGCGGCGCGCGCCTCGTGGACGGCCTCGAGGTGCTCGTGCGCCAGGGGGCTCGAAGCCTCGAGCTCTGGACCGGTGAGGCGCCCCCCGTGGATTCCATGCGGCGAGCGGTTGTCCAGCCCGTCGTCTAGTACATACGCCCAGGTCTAAACATGAAGCGGACGCCTGCCGATATGCGAGGCAATGGCGCTCTCCCGCCCCTTCCTCCTCGCCCTCCTCGGGGTCGCGCTCCTCGGAGCGACGTTCTTCGCGGTTACAAACGCTCGCGACAATGCCGCCGATGACTCGGCGCCGGTAGCGCAGCAGACGGCTGATCCGGCCGCGACGCCGGCTCAGGCGACGCCCGAGCCCGCAGCAGCGCCCGCCGCTCCGCAGGAGCTTCTGGCGGCCGGCCTCACTCCCGACGCGCTCGAGAGCGCGAGCTTCGACGGCGCCCTGTCGTTCAGCTCCAACGGTGAGAAGAACACCATCAAGACTTCCGGCGCCTTCGAGCTCGGCGGCGCCAAGGAGATGCCCCAGATCGACGTTCAGGTGAACGTCGACGTGCCCGGCTTCGACGGTCGCGCCGGCTTCGTGACAACCGGCAAGCGTGCCTGGTTCACGCGCGGTGACACGGGCTACGCCGTCCCGCAGAAGGCGTGGACGAGGATCGTGGCCGCCCGCGAGAGCGGCGCAGCGCCGGCGGCAGACACGCCGCAGGTCGACGTCGACCCGAGCAGCTGGCTCCGCAACGTCAAGTCCGAGGGCACCGAGAAAATGGACGGCGTCGACGTGACGCACGTGTCCGCCGACGTGAACTCCGCGAAGGCGATCACCGACGTCGTCAAGGCCATGGACCGCACGGGCCAGGTGCCCGCCGGCGCCGAGGCCCGCCTCGACGGCGTGGTCAAGAACGGCCATATCGACGCATGGGTTGGCGACGACAAGATCATGCGCCGCGTCTCGCTCGAGCTTTCGGGCAAGGGCGACGGCGGCCGTGCCGTCTCGATGGACCTCGACTTCAAGCTGTCCGGCGTGAACAAGCCGCAGGACATCAGCCGCCCGGCCAAGGTCAAGTACGCCCTGCCGAGCGGTGTCTACGGCCAGGTCGCCAGCGGCTTCGTGACCGGTCTCGGCAGCAGCGTGGGCGTTCAGGCCGACGATCTGCAACTTAACGTGCCGATCACGAACTCCCACGTGAAGGCCGAGCGTGCTGTCGCCGATAACCGTAAGGTCGTGATCTTCTTCCAGAACCCCAAGGGCATCGACGACAAGGCCGTCGCAAAGTCGGTCCGGTCGCTCGATAGGCGGACCAAGTCGGTGGTCGTGCTCACCGACGACGTGCGGAACGCGGACCGTTACGGGTCCATGGTCGAGGATCTCGGCGTCAACCAGGCACCGGCGATCGTGGTGATTGGGCGCTCCGGCAAGGCGAGCCTGATCGAGGGCTACATCGACGCCGAGTCGCTTGTCCAGGTAGTCGCCGACGCGCGATGAGCAAGAAGGAGGGTGCGGCGGCGCCGTTGCGTGCCGTGCCTGAGGGCGAGGCCGAAGCCCCGCTCGAACCCACCACCAACGGGCTCACTCCTCCCACGAAGAAGGCCGGATCGTCGCGCTTCATCTCCGACGTGATCGTCGAGATGGGCTTCCTCCCGCGCGAGCGCGTGGACGTGGCGGTGGACGAGGGCAAGGCCTCTGGCCGCTCGCCCGAGCAGGTGCTGCTCGAGACCGGCGCGATCACCGGCGACCAGCTTGCACGCGCGGTGGCGCAGCGCTTCGGCCTGCACCACATCGACCTGTCGATCTACAAGACGGACGTGGGCGCGCTCAACTCGATCACGCCGCAGGCCGCGCGCCGCCTCGGCGCAGTGCCGGTCGGCGTGGACGAGAACGGTCTGCTGCTCGTGGCGATGTCCGACCCGTCCAACGTCCTCGCTCTCGACGACCTCAAGCTGATGACCGGCAACGAGGTCGTGCCGCTGGTGGCGGCGCCCGACGACATCGTCGGGCTGATCGGCCGGATGAGCCGCTACGACGACGCGGTCGCGGCCGCAATCGACTCGGGCGAGGAGGAGCTGGCCGAGGTCAGCGACATCCGCGAGTCCGCGGACGACGCGCCCGTCATCAAGCTCGTGAACTCCATCATCGGCCAGGCGGTCGAGGAGGGAGCGTCGGACATCCACTTCGAGCCCGAGGGGCGCGAGATGCGCGTGCGCTTCCGCGTGGACGGCATCCTCCGCGAGACGACCCAGATCCCGCGGCGCATGATCGCCGGCGTGATCTCGCGCGTGAAGATCATGGCGGACCTCGACATCGCCGAGAAGCGCGTACCCCAGGACGGACGGGTGTCGCTCACCGTCGAGAAGCACGCGATCGACACCCGTGTCGTGACGATGCCGCGCGTGGACGGCGAGGGCATCGTGATGCGAATCCTGGACAAGTCTCAGGCCCTCATCGGGCTCGAGCAGCTGGGAATGGCAGAGGTCAGCGAGGAGCTCTTCGAGGACGCATTCCGGCGCTCGTACGGCGCGGTGCTCGTCACGGGCCCGACCGGCTCCGGCAAGTCGACGACGCTCTACGCCGCGCTCAACGAGATCAACGAGCCGCAGCGGAACATCATCACCATCGAGGACCCGGTCGAGTACCAGCTCCCGGGCGTCAACCAGCTTCAGGTGAACCTCAAGGCGGGCCTCACGTTCGCCGGCGGCCTGCGGGCCATGCTGCGCGCCGACCCCGACGTGATCATGGTCGGCGAGATCCGGGACGGCG
Source organism: Gaiellaceae bacterium (assembly GCA_036380395.1). Classification (GTDB taxonomy): domain Bacteria; phylum Actinomycetota; class Thermoleophilia; order Gaiellales; family Gaiellaceae; genus 3-1-20CM-4-69-9. The sequence continues at coordinate 4,000 of DASVEU010000193.1, read as the reverse complement.
AGACCGCCAAGATCGCGGTCGAGTCGGCCCTGACAGGCCACCTGGTGCTGTCGACGCTTCACACGAACGACGCGCCTTCGGCGATCACCCGCCTCACCGAGATGAACATCGAGCCCTTCCTGAGCGCGTCCGCGATCGTCTGCGTGGTTGCCCAGCGGCTGGTGCGCCAGCTCTGCACGTACTGCAAGAGCCGCACCATGCTGAGCGTGTCTTCGCTCGAGGCGGCGGGCTTCAACGTCGCGTTCGACCTCGAGGCCTACGAGCCGATCGGCTGCGCTCGCTGCGGCGGGACCGGCTACAAGGGCCGGACGGGCCTCTACGAGGTCATGTCGATGAGCGACGAGATTCGGGATCTCACGATCGAGCGCTCCTCGTCGGACGAGATTCGCAAGGTTGCCGTCGCGCAGGGCATGCGCCCGTTGCGCGCCGACGGCTTCGAAAAGGTCAAAAACGGCGTCACGTCCATTGCCGAGGTGGCAAGAGTCACGTGATTGCACCCTCCGGCCGATAGGAGTCCTGATGGAGTTCGACTTCGCAGAAGTCCTGCTGCAGGTGATGGAGCGCAATGCTTCGGATCTTCATCTCACAGCAGGCTCACCGCCCATGATCCGCCACCACGGACGGCTGCATCCGTTGGATTACCCAAATCTGACGCCGCAGCTCACTCGTGAGGTCATTTACTCGATCCTCACGAACGACCAGCGTCAGCGGCTGGAGACCGATTGGCAGATCGACTTCGCCTACTCGATTCCGGGTAAGGCCCGCTTCCGCGTGAACGCATACATGCAGCGCGCGGCGCTCTCGGCTGCCTTCCGGCTGATCCCGCACGACATGCCGAAGCTCTCCACGCTCGGCCTTCCGCCAGGGCTAGAGGACTTCACGAAGAAGCCGCGTGGCTTCGTCCTTGTGACCGGTCCGACGGGTTCGGGCAAGTCCACGACGCTCGCGGCCATGCTCGACCTGATCAACGACACCCGCCACGAGCACATCCTCACCATCGAGGATCCGATCGAGTTCCTGCACAAGCACAAGCGGTGCATCGTGAACCAGCGCGAGCTGGGCGCCGATGCCCAGAGCTTCGCCCTCGGGCTGAAGGCCGCGCTCCGCCAGGACCCCGACGTGATCCTCGTCGGCGAGATGAGAGACCTCGAGACGATCTCGACCGCGCTGACCGCGGCGGAGACCGGTCACCTCGTGTTCGCCACGCTCCACACGCAGGACACCGCGCAGACGGTGGACCGCATCGTGGACGTGTTCCCTCCCGCTCAGCAGCAGCAGGTTCGCGTGCAGCTGTCGGTGTCCCTCCAGGGCATCGTCACCCAGCAGCTCCTGCCGACCGCCGACGGGAAGGGACGATGCGTGGCCGTCGAGATGCTCGTGCCGACCCCCGCGGTCCGCAACCTGATCCGCGAGGGCAAGACACACCAGATCTATTCCACTCTCCAGACGGGCGGCGCACACGGCATGCAGACGATGGATGCCTCGCTCGTCCAGCTCGTGCGCGAGGGCAAGATCTCGCGTGAGCTGGCCGAGGCCCGCTCCTCGTCGCCTGACGAGCTCCGTCGCCTGATGGGCACTGTGAGGGCTGCCTGATGGCCACCTACGCATTCAAGGCACTCGACCTGGCGGGAATGCCGTCGAAGGGCGAGATGGATGCCGGCGACAAGCAGGCCGTCGCGGCGCAGCTGCGCGGCAGGGGCCTGATCGTCATCGACATCGAGGAGCAGACTCCCGCGAGCGCGGGCGACCTCCTGGCGCGCTTCAAGCGCGTGAAGGCGGACGAGCTCGTGATCGCCACGCGGCAGCTCGCCACGATGGTGAACTCGGGAATGTCGCTGCTCCGCTCGCTGTACGTGATCGAGGAGCAGACCGAGAACGACAAGCTGCGCGAGATCTTCGTCGACGTCCGCAAGGACGTGGAGGCCGGCCTCGCGCTGTCGGACGCGCTGCGCAAGCACCCCGACATGTTCAACGAGCTCTACGTGGCGATGGTCCAGGCCGGTGAGACCGGAGGAATCCTGGACAACACGCTGATGCGCGTTGCGGACCAGCTCGAGAAGGACGCTGCGCTGCGCCGCCAGATCAAGGCCGCGATGATGTATCCGGCGCTCATCGGCGGGTTCGCCTTCGTGGTGCTGTTCGCGCTCGTGGCGTTCCTTGTGCCCGTCTTCGAGAAGATCTTCAAGGACTTCGGCGGCGAGCTTCCCGCCATCACGAAGTTCACCGTCTTCCTCTCACACTTGGTCACTCAGCGCTGGTACCTGCTGTTCGGTGGCACGTTCGCCATCGTGTGGACCTTCAAGAAGTGGAAGAAGTCCGAGCGCGGGCAGATGCAGTGGGACCGGATCAAGCTGAAGTTCCCGATGAAGATCGGGGGCATCGTGCAGAAGGTCGCACTGGCGCGCTTCTCGCGGACCTTCTCCGGCCTCATCGCGGCCGGCGTGCCGATGCTCGAGGCGATCGACATCACCGGCAAGACGTCCGGCAACAAGGTCGTCGAGAAGGCGATGCAGCAGGTCCGCGAGTCGGTCAAGAAGGGCGGCTCGCTGACCCAGCCGATGACGCAGGTGCCCGAGGCCTTCCCGGTCATGGTCACCCAGATGATCGGCGTGGGCGAGGAGACCGGTGCCCTCGAGACCATGATGACCAAGGTCGCGGACTTCTATGAGGAGCAGGTGGAGGCCGCCGTCAAGGCCCTGACCTCGATCCTCGAGCCGATCATGATCCTCTTCGTAGGCGGCATCGTCGGATTCATCGTGATCGCGATGTACCTGCCGATGTTCAAGGTCTACGACTCGATCAAGTAGCGCACGCGGCGGGGAATTCGGGGAGCGCCCGCCAGGACTGGAACCTGAGACCTTCGGTTCCGTAGGTCGCGAGAGGCCCGTCTCCTCAGGCGCGCAGGTGCGGCGCAGCACTAACGAAACTGCCGCTGTCGCTTTTCGCGCGAAGCGGTAGCGCACAATCGATGAGCTGGCACTGCTGTTTTGCATGGAAAGCAGCAGCGCCGTTCGTTGAGGTTTGCGCTGGGCGACCTGACGCGAGAGTCTTTGCTGAGGAACTCGCCAGGCCTCATGCCGCGACTGAGCGTTAACGGGACCGAGCTCTACCACGAGGTTCGCGGTACAGGACCCCCTGTCCTACTGATCATGGGAGCGAGCGGCGACGGTGGGCATTTCGACGTGCTAGCTGACCTGCTCGCGGACGAGTTCATGGTCGTGACTTACGATCGACGCGGCAACGGGCGCAGCGAAGTCCCGGCTGGGTGGGAAACGACGTCCGCGGAGGAACAGGCGGATGACGCCGCGGCGCTCGTGACTGCGCTGGGGACCGGTCCGGCGGCGGTCTTCGGCACGAGCAGCGGCGGGAGCTTCGCGTTGTGTCTACTCGCCCGTCATCCCGCCGCGGTACGGGGCGCGATCCTGCACGAGGCGCCTTTGTTCGCCTTGGTTGACGACCTGGACGCCGTGCGAGCGCCGCTCCTGGCGCGCGTCCGGCCGGCCATGGAGACCGGCGGGGCGCCCGCGGCGACAGAGCCCTGGTGGCGCTACGTGGCCGGAGACGACAGCTGGACGAAGCTCGAGCCTGCTCTGCGCGAGCGGATGCGAGCGAGTGCGCATACGTTGTTCGAGATTGAGCTCGGAACGTACGAGCGGTATCTGCCGGACGATGAAACGCTCGCAGCAATCGCGCCGCGCGTGCGGTTGCTCATCAGCACTGAGGGCCTTCCGGCTTACGCGGAGGTCGCCCGCCAGCTCGGCGAGCGGCTAGGCGTGAACGTCCACTACACACCCGGTACGCACGCGGCCTATCACGATCATCCACATGAGCTCGCTGAAAGAATTCGGCCGCTCCTGCGGGAGCTCAGCGCTATCAGCCCGTAGCAGTGCTCATGAGGCCGCGCTATCGCAATGGACGAAAAGCAGGAGTGGCGCGGCTCGCTGACCTCGCAATTTTCGCGTAACCAGCAGAGCACGGCGGATCGTCCGAGGAGAGTTGC
>DASVEU010000192.1:0-14455 GCA_036380395.1 Gaiellaceae bacterium | reverse complement strand
GAGCAGAGGAAGGCGATCGCGTTCGCGATGTCCTGCGGGTCGCCGGTCCGCCGGAGCGCGGTGCGTTTGACCATCCGCTCGTTCATGTCGGGATTGCCGAAATGGAAAGCCTCCGTCCCGATGATGCCCGGGACGATCGCGTTCGCGGTGATCCCGTGGCGGGCGCCCTCCAAAGCGAGCGTCTTCGTCAGGCCGATGAGGCCCGCCTTCGTCGTCGAGTAGCTCGCCTGGCCGAAGCCCCCGAGCGTCCCTGCCACCGACGCCATGTTCACGATCCGGCCCCAGCCGCGCTCCTTCATGTGCGGCCAGACCGCGCGCGAGCAGTTGAAGGCGCCGGTGAGGTTGACACGCAGGTCGCGCTCCCAAAGCTCCGGGACCTGGTGCTCGAGCTGGCCGAGGTGGTCGAGCGTGCCGGCGTTGTTGACCAGGATGTCGACCGAGCCGAGGCCCTCGACCGTGCGCGCGACGGCCGCCTCGACCTGATCCGAGTCCGTCACGTCGCACTTGAGCGCGAGCGAGCGGCGACCCAGGCCCCTGATCTCCTCCGCGGTCGCCTCGGTCTGGACGAGCCCACGTGCCGCGGCCGCCTGCGCCAGCGGCCCGTACACCTCCGCGGCCGAGTCGTCCGACTCGACGAGGATGTCCGCGATCACGACGTCGGCCCCGGCGCGCGCGAGCGTCAGCGCGTCGGCACGGCCGAGCCCGCGCGATCCGCCGGTGACGAGCGCTACCCGCCCGCTGAGGTCGATCTCAATCGTCACGCGGGAGAAATATCTCCCGAGCGATCACGAGCCGCTGGATCTGCGACGTGCCCTCGTAGATCTGGAACAGCTTCGCGTCGCGCATGAGCTTCTCGACCGGGTACTCCTTGATGTAGCCGTAGCCGCCGAAGATCTGGACGGCGTCCGTCGTCACCTTCATGGCCGTGTCGGCCGCGAACCGCTTCGCAAAGGACGACTGCAGCGTCGCGCGCTTCCCCTGGTCGAGCAGCCACGCCGCCTGCCAGACGAGGAGCCGAGCCGCCTCGATCTCGGTCGCCATGTCCGCGACCAGGAAGTTGATTCCCTGGTTCATCGCGATCGGCTGTCCGAACTGCACCCGCGTCTTCGCGTACTCGACCGAGTAGTCGAACGCGGCCTGGGCGACCCCGACGGCGCCGGCTGCTGTGCCCGGGCGGGTGAAGTCGAGCGTCCGCATGGCGATCTTGAAGCCCTCGCCTTCCTCGCCGAGCCGGTTCTCGACCGGCACCTTGACGTCGCTGAACGCGATCGCAGACGTGTCAGTCGCGCGCTGACCCATCTTGTCCAGGTGCTTCTCGACGACGACGCCGTCGAGCTCGGTCGGGACGACGAACGCCGAGAGCCCGCGGTGGCCCTTGCTCTTGTCCGTGGAGGCGAACACGACGAGCCAGTCCGCGTGGCCGGCGTTCGTGATGAACATCTTCGAACCGTTGATGACGTACTCGTCGCCCTGGCGGACTGCGGTCGTCTGGATCCCGGAGACGTCCGAGCCTGCGTTCGGCTCCGTGAGCCCGAACGAGCAGAGGATCGGCTCCTCGACGAGCGGCGGCAGCCATTTGATCTTCTGCTCCTCGCTCCCGGCCAGCACGACAGGCGCGGCGCCGAGCGTGTTGGCGACGATCGAGACCGCGATCCCCGAGCAGCCCCACGAGAGCTCCTCGCCGATCAGCATCCCTTCGAAGCCGGGCAGGCCGAGCCCGCCGTACGCCTCCGGGATGTGCGGGTTCATCAGCCCGACCTCGTGCGCCTTCGCGACGACGTCGGCGGGGTGCGTCTGGTGCTCGTCGTACTCGGCGGCCTTGGGGCGGATCTCCCTCTCCGCGAACTCCCGCGCGAGCCGGCGCAATTCCCGCTGCTCGTCGCTGAGCGCGAAAGAGACGCCGGTCGCCGTGGCCATTGCTTCCTCGATCGCCGTCATAGTCGCCATCCTGGGATTGATTGACGAGTCAGTCAAGTCTGATTGTAGCCAGGCCGCGACCCGTACACTCCTCGCCGGCATGGACTTCGAGCTCACCGACGAGCAGCGGCTGATCCAGGACACCGTCCGCGATTTCGTCGACCGGAAGGTCCTCCCGAACGCCGTTGAGAACGACATCGAGCACCGGCTCGACATGAGCGTGATCGAAGGCATGGCCGAGCTCGGCCTGCTCGGGATCGTGATCCCCGAGGAGTACGGCGGCGCCGGCCTCGACTTCGTCGCCGAGGCGCTCTCCTGCGAGGAGATCGAGCGCGGCGAGGCGGCCTTCCGGACGCTCATCTCCGTCCACGTCGGGCTGAACTCGCTCTCGCTGCTCCGGTACGCCACGGAGGAGCAGAAGCAGCGCTACCTCGTCCCGCAGGCGCGGGGCGAGAAGCTCGCGTGCTTCGGCCTGACGGAGCCGGCGGCCGGGTCGGACGTGGCGTCGATGCGGACGACGGCCCGGCGCGAGGGCGACACCTACGTTCTCAACGGCCAGAAGAACTGGATCTCGTACGCGTCGGTCGCCGACCACCAGCTCGTCTTCGCGAAGACCGACCCGTCGGCGAAGCACAAGGGCATCTCCGCCTTCGTCGTCGAGCGTGGCTGGAAGGGCGTGTCGACCCGGGACACCGAGCACAAGCTCGGCATCTGGGCGGGGTCGACCGGCGAGCTCTTCTTCGAGAACGTCGAGGTGCCGGCCGAGAACCTCGTCGGCGAGGAGGGCCAGGGGTTCGAGATCGCCATGTACGGGCTCGACCAGGGCCGCTTCACGGTCGCCGCGGGCGCGTGCGGCGTGATCCGGGCGTGCCTCGAGCGGTCGGTGGAGTACGCGCGCGAGCGGGAGACGTTCGGGCAGCCGATCGGCAAGTACCAGTTCGTCCAGGACATGATCGCCGAGATGGTGCTCGGCTACGAGACGTCGAAGCTGCTCGTGATGCAGGCGGCGTGGATGAAGAACGAGGGCCGGCGCAACACGCGCGAGACGTCACTCGCGAAGTGGCACGCGACGGAGTCGGCGTTCAAGGCCGCGCACCTCGCCATCCAGGTGCACGGCGCGTACGGCTACTCGGCGGAGTACGGCATCGAGCGGTACTTCCGGAACGCGCGGGCGCCGATCATCTACGAGGGCACCACGCAGGTGCACAAGATGATGCAGGCCGAACACGCACTCGGCTGGCGCGCGCTGAACGGGCGCGACGGCGACGTGTCGCCGCTGTGCTCGTGGGCTCCGGCGCTGTCCGGCGTCCATCGGGCGGCCGGCCCGGTGCCTACGGGTGCGTAGGAGGGGTTCGTGGAGCGGTGCTCGTCGCCCGGCGGGCACAGCCGCGTTTCGCTGAACTATCCCAGGGCGTAGTCCACGAAATACGCCGTTCGGTCAATAGCCAGCCGGAGCGGGCGTTGTTAGCGTCGCCCGAATGCAGGAGGCACTCACGAGAATCCCGCCGAGCATCACGCAGCGCCAGCTGCAGGTGATCGAGCTGATCGCCGCGGGATGCTCGAACGAGGAGGTCGGCGAGCGACTGGGTATCTCGCCGCGAACCGCCAAGGCGCATTGCGACGTGTTGCGGCAGAAGCTTGGCGTAGCCCGGCGGCGGCAGATTCCGGTCGCCTACCGGCTGCTCACCGGCAAGGATCCGCTTTCTCGAAGCCTCGGGCCGGTAACCCTCGGCTCGGGGGACTGACGGCACCGCGCCTGCGACCGCGGCGCAGGCGCGGACCCCGGTTTCGACGAGTCGAGATTTCGCCGCCCGGCGTTTAGCCTCTTGCTGGCGTCATGGCAGCAGAGGCCGTTGCAACTCGCCGGCGGATCATCCCCCGCCCGCGCCTGACGAAGCTCCTGGACGAGAGCCCGGCGCGGATCAAGCTGCTCGTGGCCCCGGCCGGCTACGGCAAGACGACGCTGGCACAGCAATGGCTCAGCACACCACCTCGCCAAGGTCTGTGGTATCGCGGAGGTCCCGCCTCAGCGGATGTGGCCGCGCTCGCGGCTGGCGTTTCGAACCTCATTGGCGATTTGATCCCCGATGCCGGCGGCCGAATGCGAAAGCGCATTCGATCGGTCGGCCAGCCGGAGGATCACGTCGATCTCCTAGCTGCTCTCTTTGCCGAAGACATTCAGCAGTGGCCATCAGACGTCTGGCTCGCGATTGACGACTATCAGTTCGCGATGGAGTCAACGGCCTCGGAGCGATTTCTCGAGTTACTAGTGCAAGACACGCCTATCCGGCTGATCGTGACGAGCCGGCGACGTCCCACCTGGGCCACTGCAAGGCGGATTGTGTACGGAGAGCTCCAGGAAATTGATCGACGAGAGCTCGCAATGGCGGCGGAGGAAGCAAAGAGCGTCATAGGACGCGACGATCAGGATGTCATCGCCCTATTGGCGCATGCCCGCGGCTGGCCCGCCGTGATAGGCCTCGCGGCGACGACGGACCACCTCAGAGCGCCGGAGCACGGACTCCCTCCCGCACTGTACGACTACTTCGCGGAAGAGCTCTACCAGCAAGTCGCCCCGCCGCTTCGGCTTGCGCTGTGCAAGCTCTGCCTCACTCGGGTGATCACTCCAGACATGGCGCGCTTCCTGTTCGGAGAGTCTTACGCGCCCGCACTCGAAGTCGGATGTCGACTTGGAATCCTCCAGACTCAAGGTGCAACGTATGAGATGCACCCACTGATCCGTACCTTCCTTGAGGCGAAACTAGTCTCACTGGAGGAGGCGAATAGTTTTGAGCTTGCTGGACAAGTCGTTGATCACCTCACCCGAACTGGTGCGTGGGATGACGCGTTCGACGTAATAGATCGCTTTTCCGTACACGACCGGCTTGAAGCACTCGTGTCGGCCGCGGTTGAGGACATCATCGAAACCGGGAGAGTGACAACGCTGGCTCAATGGTTGGAGTTCGCCGCGAAGCACCACTTAACTGCCCCGATCCTCGATTTCGCTGAGGCCGAGCTAGCGTTTCGCCACGGTCGTTATGGCACGGCTGCCGCACTCGCGTCGAACGCAGCACGAATTGCTGACGGAGCACCGGAGTACGGGCAGCGACTGCGCGCTCTCATACTTCTAAGAGCAGGACAGAGCGCGCTCTTAGATAGCCGTGAAACTGAGGCTTTGCGCCATTTCCGCGAAGCCCGCAAGATCGCGCCAACGGGTTCGCTCGAGCGGGAGGCGGCTATTGGCCAGTTCTTTTCGTGCGTCGATCTCGGCTTGGATGAGGTTGCCGAACTTCTTGATGACCTCGAAGCCATCTCAACGCGAGGATCTGAGGATCTGGTCCGTCTGAGCATCGCTCGAATGCTTTATGCGGAGCGAACGGGAGGATTGGCGGACGCTCTGAACTCCGCCGCAGACGTATATCCACTTCTAGACAGAGTCACGGATCCGGTCATCACGACTTCGTTCTTGAATTCCTATGGGCAGTCGCTAGGTCTCATGGCTTGGTATGAGACGGCAATACGGCTCGCGGACGAGGCTGAAACGGTCGCGAGAGAGTATCGCCTCGACTTCGTTCTTTCTCACGTCGCGATCCTCCGAGGAATGGCCGCCATTGGCCTTCGTGATGTGTCTGCCGCAGAGGATGCAATAGCTCACGCCGAGCAAGGCCCAGAAGACCCGCATATCACCGCAGGCGCAGCGACTCTCCGAGCTCGACTAGCACTATTGCGAGGACATCCCGACCAAGCCTTTGCAACCTTGAGCACACCACTTGGTCGTCTGCCTTCAGACGCGATGTACGCCGAGTACTTGAGTAGTCGAGCACTCGCCGCCGCCGCAACCGGCGACTTCGGAACTGCGACGGAGCTCTCCAATCAGGTGCTGCTTGCACCGCGGTTCGCGCGCGGGGGCGCCACGACGGCCACGCTCGTGAAGGCAGTCTCCGTCCTGGAGTCTAATCCAGGTGCACGCGAGGCGGTGGCAGAATCCCTCGCTTTTGTACTGGACGGAGGACGATTCGATGAGTTCGTAGCCGCCTATCGAACGTTCCCCGTCCTTCTTTCCGCTGCGTTCGCTTCCGCGTCCTTTCGTGACGTCGCTCGGTCAATCGTCGCCCGGGCGAACGATGTCAAACTCGCCCGCAGAATCGGCGTCGAAGTTACGGCGCCACTGATCGGACCGCTCGGACGACTGACTCCGCGCGAGCGAGAGGTGCTCGGCCTTGTGGCAAAGGGCCTTACGAACAAGCAGATCGCCGCGCACCTCGTCATTAGCCAGGCTACCGTAAAGGTGCACGTTAGGCACGCCCTAGAGAAGCTTGGTGCTACCACTCGCGCTGAAGCGGCGGTAATGCTGTCGGCGGTTCCTCCCTAGGCGACCGACGCGATCAGCGGACGTCCAAGCTCTTCGTGGGCCTGGGCCTCGCGATCAAAGAGAAGGTTAAGCCCGGCGCGATAATCTTCACCCGCACTGGCGAGAATTGCCTCGAAAGCAGCTACAACGTTCGTGTCGAACTGCGTCTCCACTGCCTGTGCTAGCCGCAGCCGAGCAACACGACTCGGCATCGCGTCCCGGTAAGGGCGGTCGGAAGTCATTGCGTTGTAAGCGTCCGCAACCGCAATAATTCTCGACAACAGCGGAATATCAGAACCAGCGATTCGGTCAGGGTATCCCTCTCCATCCATTCGCTCATGATGATGACGAACGATTCTTGCGATCTCGCTGTAGTCCTCGACATTCGCGAGAATCCGCTCGCCGATCTCGGAATGTTGCTCCATCTGACGGCGTTCGTCGAGCGTGAGGGCGCCGGGCTTTTCGAGGAGGCCCGGCGGCAGGCCAATCTTCCCTATGTCGTGAACGAGACCGCAGAGGTGGGCGAGTCGCTGCTCTTCTTCGCTGAGCCCGAGGCGCCTTGCGATGTCTCGCGCGTATACCGCAACTGCGGCCGAATGACCCGCGGTGTAGCGGTCCCGCGCATCAAGAGTTGCTACGAGCGCGGTTGCGAACGAAAGGTTTGCCCGCTGGAGACGGGCGTTAACCTCGTTGAGCTCTCGGCGAGCATCATGCTCCTCTCGATACAGCGAGTAGAACCGGTGGGCAGCGAAGGCCGGCACGACGAAGAAGACAACGCTCCATTCGGAAATCTCGCGGCAGGCATAAATCAGTAGGACAACGACCGGTGCGTAGAGGGGAACCGTGCCTAGGAGCACTGGTTTTACCAGTTGAAGCGTTGCGCTTACGGAGGCGATGCCTCGAAGGGCACCGGTCACGGCACCGAGGGCTACATCTACGAGCGCCTCAGCGACGGCGGCCGCCGCGACAGCAGCAAAGAGGTTCGCAAACGTTGGGTCGCTCACAGCAACTGCCGACGCGGCCAATGCAGCAGACGCGCCACCGAGAGCACGAATAGACGTCCACGTTACCCACCGAGCATAGGGCCGACGGAAGTCACCAGCGAGGGTAATGACGGCGACGAGCATGGCGTCGAGTGGCCCATAGAGCGTTGCGGCCAGCAGAAGCGGAAGCACAGAAACCGAAATCTGGGCGTTCGCACTGATCTGAACAACCTGCCTCTCGGCTAGCAAACCCATAAGGCCCAGAGCGACGATGAAGAAGGGCGATGCCTCCACGGAGACACCGGAGGCGAGGAGCGTCGCACCGAGCGTCACCGCAATCAACGCCAACAGCCCGGCGTAGCTGAGTACGAGAGGGTCGCCGATGGATGCCCGGCGAATCTTCGCGAATCCGCCTTGTATCTCCCCCATAAGGGGGATAACATCCTGGCTGCCGTTAGTTCCCCTCAAGGGAGGATTCATGAAGCTCCGTCTTGTCGCTCTGCTGGCGTCTTGCACGTCGGTAGCGGCAGTCGCCGGTGCAATTCGCATCTGGTAGGTGCCGCTCGCGGAGTCTCTGCTTTTCCACATACCTGGGCATCCCCCTGTTGAGGGATCTGTCCACAGGGTGTGGATAGGCGGAGCGGTGGCTCCCAGAAATCCGAACTTGCGGTTCGCCTAGCTAGGCGATCAGGCCGCGCCGGAAGCCCACTGCGACCGCATGGGCGCGCGAGCGCGCCTGCAGTTTGGCCAGCAGGTGTCGCACGTGGGACTTCACCGTCTCTTCCGACAGGAACAGGCGGTGGCCGATCTCCCGGTTGACGAGGCCCTCCGAGATCAGCTGGAGGACTTCGATCTCCCGGGCGGTCGGTTCCTGCTCGAGCTCCTTGAGCGGAGCAGTGAACGGAATGACCTCACCTGCGCCGCTCGTAGTCCGCCGCTGGGCCACAGCCTCGAACCGCCGCGAGTGGTCCATGTAGCGACTGAGGATCTCTTTGCGCTCAGCAGCGTCCACGACCCACGTATCGGCGCCCTGTGGACAAGACTGAACTCCCCCTTTCGAGTGATGCCCTTAACAGACGCCTAAACGAGCGGAGGCTCCTCGACCGGCACCGGCAGCGGCTGCTCGACGATCGCCTCGCGCTCCTGCGGCTGGATCCGGCCCGCCTTGATCTCCTCCGCCCAGTGGCAGGCGACGAGGTGGCCGTCGGACAGCTTCCGGAGCGGCGGCGCCTCAGTGGTGCAGCGGGTCGGCTGGATGTACGGGCAGCGCGTGTGGAACCGGCATGCGGGCGGCGGGTTGGCCGGACTCGGAAGGTCGCCCGGGAGCAGGATCGCCTCGCGCTTGGCCTCCACCTCCGGATCCGGGATCGGAACCGCGGAGAGGAGCGAGATCGTGTACGGGTGGAGCGGGTTGTCGTAGAGCTCCTCGGCCGGCGAGATCTCGACGATCTTGCCCAGGTACATGACGGCGATCCGGTCGGAGATGTGCCGCACCACGGCCAGGTCGTGCGCGATGAAGAGGTACGTGAGGTCGAACTCCCGCTGGAGGTTCTCCAGCAGGTTGATGATCTGCGCTTGGATCGAGACATCGAGCGCGGAGACCGGCTCATCGGCGACGATGAAGTCCGGGTTCAGCGCGAGCGCCCTCGCCACGCCGATCCGCTGGCGCTGGCCGCCGGAGAACTCGTGCGGATAGCGCGAAGCGGCGTCGGCCGGCAGGCCCACGGTTTGCAGGAGCTCCCGCACTCGCCTCCCCGCATCGCGACGGCGGGTCACGCCGTGCACGCGCATCGGCTCACTGATCATCCGGCCGACGGAATGGCGCGGGTTCAGCGAGGCGTACGGGTCCTGGAAGACCATCTGCATCCGCCGCCTGAGCGGGCGCATCTCCGCCTCGCCGAGGCTCGTGATGTCCTGACCGTCGAACGTGATCCGGCCGCCCGTCGGCTCGTAGAGGCGGATGATCGCGCGGCCGATGGTCGACTTGCCGCAGCCCGACTCGCCGACGAGCCCCAGCGTCTCGCCCCGCTTGATCTCCAGCGAGACACCGTCGACCGCCTTGATGTCTCCGACGTGGCGGTCGATCACGACGCCGCTCTTGATCGGGAAGTAGACCTTGACGTCCTCGAGCTCGACGAGGTTGCCGTTCATGCTGCTCATCGGGCGACGACCGCCTCGCGCATCTTCTGCCACTCGTCGACGGGAACCGGGTTGAAGCAGGCGACCTTGTGGCCGGGCTCGATCTCCTCGAGGGGCGGGACCTGCTGGCGGGAGAGGTCGACCTCGTAGCGGCAGCGCGGCTGGAACGGGCAGGCCTGCGGCGGCTCGAGCATGTCGCGCGGGTTCCCCTCGATCGGGTGGAGCGGCGTCTTTCGCGTCGCATCGAGACGCGGGATGCTCTGGAGCAGGCCGAGCGTGTAGGGATGCCGCGGCCGCGCGAAGACCTGCTGCGCCGACCCGGTCTCCATGAACATCCCCGCGTACATCACGTTCACGCGCTCGCACGTGCCGGCGACCACGCCGAGGTCGTGCGTGATCAGGATCAGCGCCGTGTCGCGTTCGGCGACCAGCTCGCGGAGCAGGTCGAGGATCTGCGCCTGGATCGTGACGTCGAGCGCGGTCGTGGGCTCGTCGGCGATCAGCACCTTCGGCTCGCAGGCGAGCGCCATCGCGATCATCACGCGTTGCCGCATCCCGCCGGAGAACTGGTGCGGGTAGTCGCGCAGGCGCTGCTTCGCGCTCGGGATCCCGACCCGGTCGAGCAGCTCGGCGGAGCGGTCCCCGGCGGCGCGCTTGTCCAGCCCGAAGTGCGTCTCGAGCGGCTCCCGGAGCTGCCGGCCGATGGTCAGGACCGGGTTCAGGCTCGTCATCGGGTCCTGGAAGATCATCGCGATGTCCTTGCCGCGGATCCCGCGGAGCTCGTCGTCGGAGAGCTTCACCAGGTCGCGGCCCTCGAAGTGGGCGGAGCCGGCTGTCACCCGTCCCGCTCGCGGCAGGATCCCGAGCAGCGCGAGCGACGTGACGCTCTTCCCGCAGCCGGACTCGCCGACGATGCCCAGCGTCTCGCCCGGCGCGATGTCGAACGAGATGCCGTTGACGGCGTAGATCGTCCCGCGCGCCGTCCAGAACTGGACCTGAAGGTCCTCGACCGAGAGGAGCGGCTCCCTCACGCGCGTCCCCGGAATCGGGGGTCGAGCGCCTCGCGGAGCCCGTCGCCGATCAGGTTGAAGCCGAGCACCGAGATGACGATCGCGAAGCCGGGGATGAGCGCCAGGTGCGGCGCGGTCTGGAGGTACCGCGTCGTGTCGGTCAGCATCGTCCCCCACTCCGGCGTCGACGGATCCTGCGGCCCGAGCCCGAGGAACCCGAGTCCCGCGACCTCGATGATCGCCGTGGCCAGGGCCAGGGTTCCCTGCACGATCACGGGCGAGATCGCGTTCGGAAGCAGGTGCGAGGAGAGGATCGCCCGCCGCGGCACGCCGACCGAGCGCGCGGCGAGGACGTAGTCGGCCTCGCGCGCCGCGAGGATCGAGCCCCGTAGGAGCCGCGCGAAGATCGGGATCTGCGTGACCCCGACCGCGACCATGATCTGCACGAGGCCGGGCCCGAGCGCGGCGACGATCCCGATCGCGAGGAGCAGGCCCGGGATCGACAGCATGATGTCCATCAGGCGCATCAGGAGCGTGTCGACCCAGCCGCCGAAGTAGCCGGCGATCGCGCCGATGATCATCCCGATCGAGAGCCCGACGGCGACGGACACGACGCCGATCAGCAGCGAGTAGCGCGCGCCGTAGATGACGCGGGAGAAGACGTCGCGGCCCTGCTGGTCGACCCCGAAGATGTGCTCGGCAGAGGGACCCGGGCAGCACGAGCCTTCGAGACGGGCGAGGTCGCCGACGCGTGGATCCTCCGGGGCAATCAGCGGCGCGAAGAGGGCGCAGGTGACGAAGGTCGCAACGAGGACGAAGCCGATGATCGCCCCGGGGTTGCGGCGCAGGCGGCGCCACGCCTCGTTCCAGAGGCCGCTCGGCGCCTCGAGCTGGAGCTCTCGTGCTTCGGCTTCGGCGATCGACATCAGGAGACCCGGATCCTCGGATTGATCAGCGCGTAGGAGATGTCCACGAGGAGGTTTACGAGGACGAAGACCACCGCCACGAAGAGGATCCCGGCCTGCAGCACCGGGTAGTTGCGCTGCTCGATCGCGTCGACGAGCCACGTCCCCATGCCGGGCCAGGCGAAGACGGTCTCGGTCAGCACCGCGCCTGAGAGCAGCAGGCCGACCTGGAGCCCGATGATCGTCACGATCGGCAGCATGGCGTTGCGGAAGATGTGGCGGACGTCCACGACGCGCGGCGCGAGGCCCTTTGCGCGCGCGGTGCGGACATAGTCCTCGTTCTGGACGTCGAGCACGGCCGCGCGCGTGATGCGCGCGATCACGGCGAGCGGGATGGAGCCCAGGGCGATCGCCGGCAGGACCATGTGCGTCAGCGTGTCCCAGAGCGCCTCCATGTCGCCCGCGATCAGCGCATCCAGGACGTAGAAGTTCGTCGGGTGCTCGAGATCGATCGTCGCGGAGATCCGGCCCACCGTGGGTAAGAGCCCGAGCTGCACCGCGAACACGTACTTGAGCAGGATCGCGAGGAAGAAGACCGGGATTGAGATCCCGATCAGCGACAGAACCAGGCTTCCGTGGTCCACGGCGCCGCCGTAGCGCTTGGCCGCGATAAACCCGAGCGGGATCCCGAGCGTGATGGAGAACAGCATCGCCGCCAGGGCGAGCTCGATCGTCGCCGGGAACCGCTGCTGCAGCTCGTCGACCACGGGCCGGCGGGTCGTGACGCTCGTCCCGAGATCGCCCTGAGCGATCTTGGAGACGTACGTGAAGTACTGGAGGTGGATCGGCTTGTCCAGCCCGTACTGCTCCTCGATCTGCTCGATCGACTCGGCCGTCGCCCGCTCGCCGAGGAGCGCCTGCGCAGGACCGCCGGGCAGCGCCCGGATCCAGAGGAAGACGAGCAGGGAGAGGCCGACGAGGATCGGGACCAGGAGCAGCAGCCGGCGGACGACGAATCGGAGCATTACGTCACGACGTCGTCCGCCGGCTCTGGCTCGGTTCCGCTATTCCATCGACACGGTCGAGAACGGTTCGAGCGACACGGGGCTCGGCGTGTAGCCCGTGACGTTCGCGGTGAAGGCGAGCGCCGGCTCGGTGTGCGCGTACGGCACGCCCGGCAGGAACTCCATGATCATCCGGTTCGCGTCCTCGTAGAGGCCGATGCGCGCCGCCTGGTCGGTCTCGGTCTCGGCCCTGTTGAGCAGGTCGAAGAGCTCGGGGTTGTTGAACCCGAACTGGCCCGTCTCGGTCTGGAAGAAGGTGCCGATGAAGTTGTCCGGATCGCCGTAGTCGCCCGTCCACCCGAGCAGGTGGAGGTGGCCGGCCGTGCCCTCCTGCGCGCGGCCGAGGTAGTCCGGGCTCCATGGAGCGCTGTGCGGCGTCACCTGGAAGCCGGCCTTGTTCAGGCTGGCCGCGAACGCCTCGAAGTTGCGCTTCGGGTCGGGCATGTATGGCCGCGAGACGTCGGTCGGGTACCAGAAGTCGATCCTCACCGGCAGCGTGAGCCCGGCCTGCCGGAGCAGCTCCTTCGACTTCTCCGGGTCGTACTCGTACTCCATGACGTCATCCGCGTAGCCCTCGAGCGACGGAGGCATGAACGCCTTCGCCACCTCGCCGCGGCCGGCGTAGAAGTTGTCGACGACCGACTGACGGTCGAGCCCGTGAGCGATGGCCTGCCGGACCTCGAGCCTGTTCATCGGCGCCATCTTCTGGTTGATGCCGACGTACGCGACGTTGAAGGGCGGCCGGTCGAGGACCTGGAGGTTCTCGTCGCCCTCGATCGTCTCGATGTCCTGGGGCTCGACGAGGTCGTAGCCCTGGATGTCCCCGGCCTGGAGCGCCTGCAGCCGGGCCGCGTTGTCGGAGATCGGCCGGAAGATCAGCCGGTCGAGCTTGGCCTTCTCGCCCCAGTAGTCCTCGTACCGCTCCAGCACGAGGCGGTCACCGCGCGTCCAGGACACGAACCTGAACGGGCCTGTGCCGGTGGGATGCTCGGTGCCGTAGGTGCCCGTCGGCTTGAAGCCGGTCTCCTCGTCGACGGTCCCCTCGTCGGCGCCGAACTCCTGGAGCGCCTGCGGGCTCGCGAACGTGAAGTTCGTCAGCGCCAGGGCCCCGAGGAAGGACGACGACGCCTTCGTCAGGTTGATGACGACGGTCGACTCGTCGGTCGCCTCGCAGCTCTCGTAGAGGCTCGGCTCCTCCCCGTCGGAGAAACCGCCGAAGACGGTCTGCCAGTAGTAGGTCGCGCTCTCGAGCTGGAACGGACCCTTGAAGTTGTACCAGCGGTCGAAGTTGAAGCAGACCGCCTCCGCATTGAACGGCTCGCCGTCGTGGAACGTGACGTTCTCGCGCAGCCTGAACGTCCACGCGGTTCCGTCCGCGTTCGCCTCCCAGCTCTCGGCCAGGGCCGGGATGATCTCGGTCGAGCCGGGTGCGAGGCTGACGAGACCCTCGAACATCTGGTCGATGGGACGGAGCGACTCGCCGTCCGAGACGAGCGCGCCGTCGAGGACGACCGGGTCGGAAGCCCCCGCGAAGACGAGCTCTCCGCCCGTGGCGCCTTCACCGCCGTCGCCATCGTCGTCGTCTCCGCCGCAGCCGGCCGCCGCGAGCACCAGCAATGCCGTCGCAAGCAGCAGCAAAATCCTCATTGACGTCCGACCCACCGTCAGCCTCCTATCTGTCGTTCCAGGGGAAATCGCGGAAAGTATAAGAACCGACGTCACTTGCGTCGTTTGGTTGGCGTTAAGCGGCGGGTACGGAGGAAGCATGCGCCGCATCCCACTCCTCGTCGTGATCTACCTCGCGATCGGCGTCGTCGTCGCCTACGCGGAGAACTACTTCGACAACGTCGACCGGACGAGGCAGCTCATCTCGGCGATCCTCGCCGTGGTGCTCTGGCCGCTCGTCCTGGTCGGCTTCGACGTCGAAGTCACCTAGCGTTTCGTCGAAAGTCTCACGACTTTCGACGACCGTATGAAGCCGGGCGGCGCTTTGCCGCCCGGCCTACCGCGGCTGCGCCGCTTCCTTCTCGATGGGCCGACGCGGCGGAACGGGCTGAGCCCGTTCCGCGTCGGTTACCTCTACAGC
>DASVEU010000191.1:0-11580 GCA_036380395.1 Gaiellaceae bacterium | reverse complement strand
CCCGCCCTGCTCGCCCGCGGTTCGCGCGTGCGCGAGCAGCGGAAATGTCTCGAGATCCGGTGGCTCGAACTCGAGCGTCATGCCGCCGGCGAGATCGAGCGGCGAAATCGGCGTGGCGCTGCGCTCGGGGTACGTGAGGGCGTAGGAGATGGGCACGCGCATGTCGGGATAGCCGAGATGCGCGAGCGTCGCACCGTCACGCAACCGCACCAGCGCATGCACGACCGAGGTCGGATGTACGACGACCTCGATCTGGTCGTACGGGAGCCCGAAGAGGAAGTGAGCCTCGATCAGCTCGAGGCCCTTGTTGGCGAGCGTTGCGGAGTCGACGGTGATCTTCGGGCCCATGTTCCAGGTCGGATGCGCCAGCGCGGCAGCCGGAGTGACGTCCTCCAGCTCGTCACGTACCCGCCCCCGGAACGGTCCACCGGAAGCCGTGAGTACGAGTGAGTGCACCTGGTCGACCGAGCGGCCTTCAAGGCACTGGAACGCGCCCGAATGCTCGCTGTCCACCGGAATGAGCCGTCCGCCTCCGCGACGTTGTGCGGCGAGAGCGAGCTCGCCGGCCGCGACGAGGCTCTCCTTGTTCGCGAGTGCAAGGTCGACGCCGCGCTCGAGCGCCCAGAGCGTCGCCGGCAAGCCTGCGAAGCCAACGACCGCGTTCAGCACGAGGTCCGGCTGTGCTTGCTCGAGCAGCTCGGTGAGATCGCCACCGGTCTGCGTCAGCGGGGCCAGCCCGTCGATCGGCTGTAAGCCCGAAGCCGCGGCGCAGAGCTCGAGCTCCGGAACCGCGTCGATGATCTCCAGCGCCTGGCGCCCAATCGAGCCTGTAGCGCCGAGAAGCGCGATCCTCTTCACCCTGGAAGTGTAGGTTCGACGCGGTGATTCGCCGGGGAGCAGCCGCCGACGCGGAAGGTGTTGCCCGTGTTCAGGTCGAGACCTGGCAGGCCGCCTACGCCCACGCCTTGCCCTCTGAGCAGCTCCAGGCCTTGTCCATCGAAGAGGCGGTCGAAAGACACCGGCTGTGGCCACCGACGTTCGTCGCAGAACACGAGGGCCAGATCGTGGGCTTCGTCAGCGTCGGCTCGAGCAGAGATCCGGACACCGATGCCGAGCTGTTCGCGATCTACGTTCATCCGGAGCACTGGGGGACCGGCGTCGGGCGCACGCTCATCGAGTCGGGCGAGGAGGAGCTCAGGACGCTCGGGCACGAGGAGGCGATCCTCTGGGTGCTGGACGACAACCCGAGGGCACGCCGCTTCTACGAGCTCGCGGGCTGGTCGGTAGACGGCGCCGCCCGCGAGATCCGTCTCTTCGGCTTCGACATCTCGGAGGTGAGATACGCGAAGCGGCTCTAAGCCGCGTTGAAAGCGCGCAGCAGGTAGTACGACGCCACCACTGCGAAGAGCAGCGAGTCGATCCGGTCGAGGACGCCGCCGTGCGCTGCGAGCAGGCGCCCGCTGTCCTTCACCTGCATGTCGCGCTTCAAAGCGGATTCGAAGAGGTCGCCTAGCGGCGCGGCAATCGCGATCACGACGCCGAGCACGATCGACTGCCAAATCGAGAGGTAGTGCTGTTTGTACAGGGCGACGAATGCGACGAAGATCGTCGCAGCGGTCCCGAACAGGAAGCCCTCCCAGGTCTTCCCCGGCGACAGCGCGGGCGCAAGCTTGTGCCGGCCGATCAGCCGCCCGGCGAAGAACGCGCCGATGTCGCCGGCCCACACAGCCAACAGCACTGTGAACGTCGCGAGCTCGCCCTCGCTCGGAATCTCGCGCAGGAGCAGCAGATGCGCGAGGCAGAGCCCGATCCAGCCCGCGCCGAGCACCGTCGAAGCGATCGCGACGGTTGCCGACTGCCTTGTGGTGGCGATCCAGTGCAACAGGAACGCGAGCACCATCGTGCTGAGGAAGCCCGCCATCGTCCACTGGAGGCCGCCCAGGTGTGCCCCGACCAGCGACAGAACGGCTCCTGTATAGGCCGCCAGGATGACCGGCCGCAGCGACCGGATCATGAGCGCATATTCGTGTAAGGCAAGCACCGCGGCTACTGCGGCCAACGCGAAGAGCCACCAGCCGCCCGCCCAGACGACGAGCAGCACGAGCGGCAGGCCGACGAGCGCGACCAGAACTCGCGAAACCAGAGGGGCCACTAACGTCCGCCGAAGCGGCGCCTGCGGCTCGCGTAATCGTCGAGAGCGGCGCGGAGTTCCTCCTTGCCGAAGTCGGGCCAGAGCGTGTCGACGAACACGAGCTCCGCGTAGGCGAGTTGCCACAGGAGGACGTTGGAGATCCGCAGCTCGCCCGACGTACGGATCAAGAGGTCGGGATCGGGCATCCCAGGTGCATTGAGGTAAGTCGCGAATGTTTCCTCGTCGACCTCCTGGCCGCCCGCGACTGCGCGGTTCGCCGCGTCGACGATCTCGGCGCGCCCGCCGTAGTCGAACGCAATCCAGAGATTGAGTGTGCGGTTCCCTTCCGTCTCGCCCTCGAGGGCCGCCATGCGCTGTTGCAGCGCGTCCGGCGCACGGTCGCGGCGGCCGATGAAACGCGTGCGCACTCCCTGACGAACGAGATCCGGCAGCTCGCGCTCGATCGTCTCCGTGAAGATCTCCATCAGGAGCTCCACCTCGTCCGGCGGCCGGTTCCAGTTCTCCGTCGAGAACGCGTAGACCGCGAGCGAGTCGACCCCGAGGTCGATCGCGGACTCGACTGTGCGCCGCAACGCCTTCGTGCCGGCGCGGTGGCCGGCGGCGATTGGAAGGCCGCGCTTGCGGGCCCAGCGCGCGTTCCCGTCCATGATGATCGCCACCGCGTGCGCGACGTCCGGGAGGTCGGGCTCTGGCGCGGGCCGGACGTGCCGCAGTGTCTTGATCTTGGTGAGGAGGTTCATGGATTTTTCCTCTTTACCGAGCGAAGCGAAGGTCTTTCGCAAGACCGCGGTCAAACCTCCATGATCTCGGCCTCTTTGTGCTTCAGGAGATCGTCGATCGTCTTCGTGTGCTCGTCGGTCAGCTTCTGCACGCGTTCCTCCGCTCGGTGCTCGTCGTCCTGGCCGACCTCGCCCTTCGCCAGGTCCTTCAGGTGCTGGACAGCGTCCCGGCGAACGTTTCGCACCGCGATCCGTCCCTCCTCCGCGATCTTGCGTACGACCTTGACCAGCTCCTTGCGGCGCTCCTCGGTCGGCTGCGGCATCGGGAGCCTGATGAGCTTGCCGTCGTTCGACGGGGTCAGGCCGAGATCCGACTCCAGCAGCGCTTTCTCGATCGCCTTGATGGAGCTCGGATCGAAAGGCTGGATCGTCAGCATCCTCGGCTCGGGCACGTTGATCGTGGCAAGTTGCTTGAGCGGTGTCTGCTGGCCGTAGTAGTCGATCTGCACGCGATCGAGGAGCGCGGCCGACGCGCGGCCGGTGCGGACAGTGTTGAACTCGGTTTTCGTGTGCTCGACGCTCGCATCCATCCGCTTCTGGGCGTCCTGGATCAGCTGGTCGGGGGTGGCCATCAGCGCTCCTCCTTCGCGGGCGTCGAGATGATCGTGCCGATGCGCTCGCCGGCGATCACGCGGCGAATGTTCCCGTCGGCAAGGGCAAAGACGTAGATCGGCAGATTGTTGTCCATGCACAGCGACAGCGCAGTGGTATCCATCACCTTGAGTCCGCGCTCGATCGCCTCAAGATGCGTGAGCTCAGGGAGGAACTCGGCGTCGGGGTCGACGCGGGGATCGTTGCCGTAGACACCGGCCGTGCCGTGCTTGGCCATCAGGATGGCGTCCGCGCTGACCTCCAGGGCTCGGAGTGCCGCGGCTGTGTCCGTGGTGAAGAACGGGTTGCCAGTGCCGGCGGCAAAGATCACGATGCGCCCCTTCTCGAGATGCCGGATCGCCCGTCGCCGGATGTACGGCTCGGCGACCTCCTTCACCTCCAGCGCCGAGAGCACGCGAGTGTCGGCACCTCGGTCCTCCAGCGCATCCTGCAGCGCCAGCGAGTTCAGGACCGTCGCGAGCATCCCGGAGTAGTCGGCTGTCGCACGGTCCATGCCCTCGGCAGCAGCGGCCATGCCGCGGTAGATGTTGCCGGCACCGACCACGATTCCCGTCTCGACCCCCGAGGCCTGGACGTCGACGATCTCCTCCGCGATCGCGTCGATGGTCGCTCGATCCATCCCGTACTCCTCATCGCCCATGAGCGACTCGCCGGAGAGCTTCAGCAGGATGCGCCGGAAGACCGGGCTGCCGTCGCCGGTCCCTGCGATCGCTACCTCTGGCTGAACGGTCATCCCGTCAGGGCGAACCGCTCGAACTCCAGCACCTCGGCGCCCTTCTCGGAGAGCGCCTGACCCACCGTCTTCCCCGTGTCGTGGATCCAGGGCTGATCCGTCAGCACCCGATCGGCGAAGAAGCGCTTGTTGAGCATTCCTTCGACGATCTTGCCGCGGGCCTGGTCGGGCTTCGAGAGGACCTCGTCCGAGTTCGCGAAGATCTCGCGCTCGGACTGCACGACGTCGTCGGGCACGTCTTCCCTGCCGACCCATTGCGGGGCCGACGCCGCGATGTGCATGGCAATCTTCCGGGCGATGTCGCCCGAGCCGCCACGAACCTGCACGAGCACGCCGAGCTTGTTCGCCGGTGGGTGCGCGTACCCCTCGATCAGCCCGCCGTCGACCGCCTCGAAGCGTGCGGTCCCTGCTACGACGATGTTCTCGCCGAGCTTGCCGGAGAGCAGCTTCCGCTCTTCGTCGAGGCCCTCGGCGGCGTCTGGGCCGTCTGCTTCGACCGCTTCGAGGACCTTCTTCGCGAACGCAAGGAACTCGTCGTTGTTCGATACCGGCTCGGTCTCGCAGCCGACCGCGACCATCGTTCCCCGCCTGGCGTCATCGCCAATCCGGTAGCCGACTTTACCCTCGGTGGTGGCGCGGCCTGCGCGCTTCTCGGCGCTCGCCATGCCGCGCTCGCGCAGAAGCCGCTTCGCTGCTTCGAGGTCGCCGTTGGTGTCCACCAAAGCGCGTTTGCAGTCCATCATCGGCGCACCGGTCTGGTCGCGAAGCTCCTTGACGAGTGCCGCGCTGATGCCCGTCATTCGGCGGGCACCTCCTCCGGCTTGGCCTCCGCTGCGGGCGCAACTTCGGCGACGGGCTCTTCCTGCGGAGCCACCTCGTCGGAATCGCCTTCCGGGACGGACGCCTGCTCCTCGGCCGGCGCCGCTGCTCCGTTCTTCGCGGGCGTGAAGTCGGCCGGCGTCGCCTTCTGCTGCCCGGCTGCGATGCCGTCTGCGATCACGCGGACGATCAGGTCGCAGGACCGGATTGCGTCGTCGTTGCCCGGAATCACGTAGTCGGCCTCGTCCGGGTCGCAGTTTGTGTCGACGAGCGCGACGACGGGCAGCCCGAGCCGCCGAGCCTCGCGGACGGCGAGCTGCTCCTTCTTCAGGTCGACGATGAACACGGCGTCGGGCTGGCGCTTCATGTCGGCCACCCCGCCGAGGTTCTCGTCGAGCTTCTCGAGCTCGTTGAGCATCGAGATGCGCTCCTTGGCCGGCAGCAGGTCGAGCTGGCCCTCCTCCTTCAGGCGGCGCAACTCGTGCAGGCGGTCGATACGGTCGGAGATGGTGCGCCAGTTCGTGAGCAGGCCGCCGAGCCAGCGATGATTGACGTACGGCATGTTGACACGCTTCGCCTGCTCTTCCACGGCGCCCTGGCTTTGCTTCTTGGTGCCCACGAAAAGGATCGAGCCGCCACGCTCGGCGACGTTCCGAGCGAAGGCGTTCGCATCTTCGAGCAGCTGAAGCGTCTGCTGCAGATCGATGATGTAGATGCCACCGCGCTCTGTGAAGATGAAGCGGCGCATCTTTGGGTTCCAGCGTCGCGTCTGGTGGCCGAAGTGGACTCCAGCCTCCAGTAGCTCGCGCATAGAGACGACGGACATCGGGATCAGGTCCCCTTTCTGGTTGATGTGATTGCTGCCGGTGGGGCCTGGCTGGAACCGGCATCCGTCGAACGCCGGCACCGCCACCCAAGCTGATCCGCCGGGTCGGGTGCGAAAAACCGCTGCATTCTAGCGACTACGAAAGGCGCCTGGCGCGTTCGAGAGCCGCAGCTAGATCGGGAGGCAGCGGCGACTCGACGTCCACGCGTTGCTCCGTGAACGGGTGCGGGAAGGCGAGCCGGCCCGCATGGAGGAACTGGCGCTCCAGATCGAGCTCGCGCGGCCGCCCATAGACGGCGTCGCCTGCTACCGGCAGGTCGACCGCCGCGAGGTGCACGCGGATCTGATGCGTGCGGCCGGTCTCAAGCCGGACGTCGAGGAGCGTGTGGCGGGGAAGGAGCTCCCTCACCTCGAAATGCGTGACGGCCTCGCGGGGCTTGTCGGTGTCGAGCGAATGCCGCAGGGGATCACGGCGGTCGCGCCCGATCGGCGCCTCGATGCGACCGGTGCGTGAGCGGGGCCTTCCCACCACGAGGGCGGTGTAGTGGCGTTCCAGTGCGCGGTTGCGAATGAGGTTCTGCAGACGCGCGTGAGCCTCCTCCGAGCGCGCGACGACCATCAGGCCGGAGGTGTCGCGGTCGAGGCGGTGCACGATGCCTGGACGAGCGGCGTCGCCCCCGGCGATGTCGTGCCCTAGCAGACCCTGGACGAGCGTGCCCGTCGCGTGCCCGGAGGCCGGGTGCACGACGAGGCCGGCGGGCTTGTCCACCACCATGAGGTGCTCGTCCTCGTAGGCGATGCGCAGGTCCATCTGCTCCGGCACGAGCGTGGTGACCTCGGGCTCGGGCGGCTCGAACTCCAGCTCCTCCCCGCCCGAGAGTCGCCGGCTCTTGTCGAGCGGCCGGCCGTCTACGAGCACCGTCCCCGTTTCGAGCAGCCGCTCCGCGACGCCCCGCGAGCCAACCTCCGGCAGCGAGGCGAGGAAGCGGTCGAGCCGCTCGCCGGCCGCCTCGTCAGGAACGCGTTGCTTCACGTACGCGCTGCGGCCGGCCGGCGTTTCGGTCCGAGGCCACGAGCGCCAGCAGCAGAGCCGCTACGCCGACGACGATGAAGCTGTCCGCGAGGTTGAAGGCCGGCCAGTACTTGAAGTCGAGGAAGTCCGTCACATGCCCGAGCCGGACGCGGTCGGTCAGATTCGAGACGCTGCCCCCGATCACGAGCCCGAGCGCAACCGGCAAGACGGGATGACGCGAGCCGGAGCGCGCGAAGAAATAGAGCATCCACGCGACTGCCAGACCCGTCAGCAGAATGACGATCGACGTCGCGCTCGCGAAGAGTCCGAAGGCGATGCCCGAGTTGGTGACGTGGTGGATCGAGAACGGGCCGACGACATGCACCTGGTCATTGAGGTCCAGACGGCTCGTCACGATCGACTTCGTCAACTGATCCGCCGCGACGCCGGCAAGCGCCACCGAGCCAAGGCTCAACCATTGCGGCCAGCTTGCACCGAGTCGCCGCTCGGCGACGGAGATCGGCGTCAGGCCGTCCGTCGTCGAGCCGACGCGGATGTCCGCCCCCCGCGGCGAGAGCCGCTCGGTCAACGACGCTCCCGGTCGCGCTGGCAGTCGATGCACAGCGTCGCCCAGGGCAGCGCCTCGAGGCGCTCGACGGCGATCGGCCGGTCGCAATTCGTGCAAGTCCCGTACGTGCCTTCCTCGATCCGCTTTAGCGCGGCGTCGATCTCCCCCAGGACGTGCCCGGAGTTCTCTTCGAGCGTGTAGTCGAGTTCGCGGTCGTAGGTCTCCGTCGCCGTATCGGCAAGATGATTGTCGTAAGCGGTCTCTTCTCCCGAATCCTCCGCCAGCGTGCCGGGATGCTCGTCGTGGAGGTTCTGGATCGCCGCCTCGACGCGCTGACGCTCCTCGAGCAGAGTCTCGCGGAACCGGTCGGTTTCAATTGCGTTCAAGTTCAGCGTTCCTTTCCGGCGGCCGTGGAGAGACGCCTTTCGACCTGAGTCGAGTCGAGCCCGGCACGCAGCCGCAGGCGCGTGGAAACCGCTTCCATGCAGGGAGTCTAGCTCCGTAGTCCGCTCAGGCCGCCTCGGCCTCGGCAGTCTTCCCCGGCGGCTCTTCGTCCACGAGCGCGAGCGCCGAGTGGAGCAGGGACTTCATTCGCCGGACCTCGGTCACGAGCCGGTCGTGATCCGCGCGCGCCGTCCGCGTGATCGCGCGGGCCTCCGAGCGCGCCTCCTCGACGATGAGATCGGCCTCCCTCCCGGCCTGCTCCCTGAGACTGACCGCGGACTTCTCGGCAGAGACGAGCGTCGTACGGAGGAGCGCCTCGAGCTCGCGGTAGCGAACGAGATCCGCCTCGAGTTGCTCGAGCTTGTCTGCAAGGTCCGCACGTTCGCGCCAGACGTCCTCGAAGCTCGCGACGATCTCGTCCATGAGCGCGTCGACGGCCGTCCTCTTGTAGCCCCCGACGAGGCTCCGCGCGGCCTTCAGATGTCGGATTTCAACGGGAGTGAGCGCCACAGTCTCCCCCTTTCAGTGGAAGCTGTTGAGGATGCTTACGATGACCCTCGACAGGATGTAGAGAAATGCCACGCCGACCACGGGCGAGAGGTCGAGCGGCCCGAACGTCGGCAGGATGCGACGCCACAGCCGCAGGTACGGGTCGCAGACGTCGTAGAGGAATCGCTGGATCCTGTTCAGCCACGTCGAGTAAGGAAGCCGTACCCACGAGGTGATGATGTAGGCGAGGATCAGCAGCGAATAGACGGTGATAAAAACTTGCACGAAGCCGACGACGTTGTCGATGGCGTCGTAGAGCAAGCCGAGCATGGCACCGGCGGCCATTTCACCCAGTTCGGCGTAAAGGCCCGTCTTCCTTGCTCAGGCCTGGTTGAAGAAGCCGCCGCGCTCGAGCAGGCGCGCGCGCTCCTCGGCCGACACCTCGACGTTACGGGGCGTCAGCAGGAAGACCTTGTCGGCCACGCGCTGCATGCCGCCGTCGAGGGCGTACGTCAGCCCGCTGGCAAAGTCGATCAGGCGCTTCGAGAGGTCCTGGTCCGAGCTCTGCAGGTTGAGGATGACAGGGATCGATTCCTTGAACTTGTCCGCGATCTGCTGCGCGTCGTTGAAGCTCCGAGGCACGACCAGGTGAACGCGTACGGACGCCGGCGACGGGACCGCCGCCACGCGTGGCCGCAGGACCGTGGTCCTGTCGTTGCCGGGTGCGGGCTCGGGATCCGTCCAGTCGTCGAACTCACGCTCGCGCCGCCGCGGCGCCAGGCGACGGACGTTCGGCCGATCGGCATAGCTGCGCTGGATGTCCTCGTCCGTGACGTAGGCCTCTTCGTCCCAGTCCTCCTCCTCGGCGATGCCGAAGTAGACGAGGGTCTTGTTCCACACGTCAGCAAAGCCCATCTCGCGCGAAATGTTACTCCCCGTACAGGATTGAGCCCACGCGGACGAACGTCGCGCCTTCTTCGGCGGCGACCCTGTAGTCCTGGCTCGTCCCCATCGAAAGCTCCTTCAGGCCGTGCTCTTCGGCCAACTTCCTCAACCGGATGAAGTAGGGACGCGACGCCTCGGGATCGCGGGTCTCCGGTGGCATCGTCATCAGCCCGCGCACGTCGCCGTGGAGGTCGAGTAAGCGCGGCACGTCCTCCGGAGCAACTCCCGACTTCGAAGACTCGCCGGCCAGGTTCACCTCGACGAGCGCGGGAACAGCGAGACGACGTGCGGTCGAATCCGAGTCGAGCGAGTGCACGAGCTCGCAGCTGCGATTCACGACCTTCACCTTGTTCGACTGCAGGTGGCCGATGAAGTGCCACCTGAATGTGTCGCCGTACACCGCGTGCTTGCGCTCGAGCTCCTGTGCGCGGTTCTCTCCGACGACTTCGACGCCTGCTTCGGCGAGCAGGCGCATGTCTTCGAGCGCGACGTACTTCGTCGCCGCCACCACCGTCACACTCTCACCGACCTCGGAGCGGATACGTTCGTAGTTCGCGCGGATCGTCTCAGGTGACATAACCGATGACTCCCTGTCGTCCCGTGATCGGTCCGTCGCGTCGATGCGAGAAGAAGCGATCGTCGCACGCCGTGCACACGTCGAGGCGTTCGACGGCCTCGACTCCCGCTTCGCGGAGCACATGCTCGGCGGCGCTCCAGAGGTCGAGGTTTCGTCCGTGGATGACTTTGGGACCGAAGCGTGCCCGGTACACAGCAAGGATGTCCACACCGACCTCGTAACAGCAGGGACCGATCCCGGGCCCGACGATCGCTGCGATCGGGCCACGCAGTGCGCCGACGCCCGCCTCCAGGATTCCCTCGAGCAGCCCCAGGCGACCCGCATGCAAGAGCGCCAGACCAGGGTTGCCGTTGACACGCGCGAGGGCGATCGGGAGGCAATCGGCGCTGAAGGCCAACATCGGGACACCGGGCTCGTCCGTCCAGAGACCGTCCCCGTTCTGCGTGCGCTCACCCTTTTCGGCGCGGTTGACCGTGGCGCCGTGGACCTGCCGGTTGAGTGCAAGCCGCTCGGGCTCGACGCCAACCGACGCGGACAACCGACGACGGTTCTCGTCAACGTTCGCTGAATCGTCGCGAGTGCTCCGGCCGAGGTTGAGCGACTCGTACGCGCCCACGCTGACCCCGCCCAGTCGTGTGGAGAAGGCGACCGCGTATGGGCCGGGCGCGTCCCAGCGGATCAACGGGACCGTCATGAAAGCTGCATGCGCGCGCGTTCGAGCAACTGGTCGCGCGTGTTGAGCGAAGGCTCGTCGACGACTGCGTCGAGCAGCGACTCGAGTGTCCGGCCTAGGACCGGCCCTTCAGCGAACCCGAGCTCGATCAGATCCGATCCATCCACGGCGAGATCGGTCAGGTGGTGAGGTTGGCTTCGTTCCTGCTCCAAGAGTTCGCGTAGCCTCGCGGCGGCGGCCAGCTCGTCCTGAGAGACATTCTTGCCGCGGAGGTCGGCCTCCTTGTGCAAGACGAGGTCGAATGCGAGCTCGTCTCCGTGCTCCCGGAGGAAGCGGCGCGCGAACAGCTCGTCGACGTCCTCCAGCGAGAAGGCGTGCGCGCGCACGAGCCGAGTCACATAGGTGCGCAACTTCGTTGGATAACGGAGTCGTCGCATTGCGGCAGCCGCAAGCTCGGCGCCGCGTTCTGCGTGCTTCCCGTTCGCCCGCGGCTTGCCGAGGTCATGGAACAGCGCCCCGAGCCGTACCGCGAGCGGCATGTCCGCGTCGGCTGCAGCCTGGACGACCGCGAAGGTGTGCTCGTCAAGCGGCAGATGCTGCCGTTCGCTGTCTTGCTCGAACCCGATCGACGGCTCGAACTCGGGCAGGAGCGCGGTGAGGACGCCGGTGTCCCGGGCCAGCCGCAGCGCGCGCGCAGGCTCGCGTCCGAGCAGGAGCTTCGACAACTCGCCCAGTCCGTCGGAGTGGAGCCCACCTCCGACGCGCTCGCCCGAGACGAGCGCGACGCTCGAGGCCTCGGCGCGCATCTGCTGCAGCGTTTCCGCCTCCGGCTCGAGCCCGAGCTGCGAAACCAGGCGCAGGCCACGAACGAGGCGGAGCGGGTCCTCGGCGAAGCTCCGCGATCGCACGGTGCGCAGGACGCCGTTCCTCAAGTCCTCGGCGCCGTGGAAG
>DASVEU010000190.1:0-14525 GCA_036380395.1 Gaiellaceae bacterium | reverse complement strand
GACCGCGAACGCCTCCCCGAAAGCGGCGCGGAACGTCGTGTTCCGGTAGCCGTTGACGGTATGGCGGACGATCACCCGACGGCGCGCCCAGGACTTGCCCCCGTTCCGCGACGAGGTCAACGACATCGTGTACGGGCCGTTCGAGTTGCCGAAGCTCGACGTCGCCAGCCAGACGGTCCCGTCTAGCGCGACGCGTGGCAGCGAGCCGTTGTCCCCGATCCCCCTGGCCTGCGGCAGCACGAGCCGCGGATGCGACCAGTTCGTGTGCGTCCCGTTCTTGTGCGCATCTGCGTACGAGCCGTAGATGCGCAGGTCGCTGTCCTGGTTCCCGACGGCCCACGTGACGTAGACGCGACCGAAGTGAGGGCTGCGGCGATTCGTGTCGATCGCCAGCCATTGCTTGTCGAAGGTCGACTTCCCTTCGAACGGAGTCTGCTCGATCAGGTCCAGCTGGCTGCCGTGCGTCGTGTTCCAGGTCGTCGCCGCGGAGGCACCGTGGGGACGAACGGCGATCCCGAGCCCAGAGCGTGGCAGCGAGGGATTGACGTCTGGGGACAGGAAGAAGTGCTGGCCGCTCGCGATGTACGAGAACTGGTACGGGAACACGACGGCGTAGAAGTTCCCCCACGGGTCGAACGCCCCGACGGGGTCCGAGTTGTCCGTCCAGCCCTCGTAGCCGGGAAGGTGACCTTGCTGGGGCCACGTCGCGCCGCCGTCGAACGACTCGAAGAAGCCGGTGAGGTGGTTGTAGCCCTCGCTGTTCACGATCCACTTGCTGATACCGATCAGGTGGCGCGCATTCGTCGGATCGACGTGCAGATCGGATTCGGAGAAGTCCTTCGCACGGAGCGGCGGGTTAGAGACGTCCTGGGTCGGGTACGGGCCGATGTTCTCTCCCGTCGTCGCAGCGCCGTTGCACAGCGTGGAGCCGCCGTCCGGATATCCCTGCGCGGGCGTAAGGCTGCCCTGGTAGTAGACCTCGGGCGTGTAGCAGCTGACGCGTTGAGTGGTCGCGGCCACGCTGCTGACCCCGCGCTGGGCGTAGCTGGCCGCGAAGGCGGCATCCGTCTGGCTGCCCTGGGGCGGTGCCGCGGCCGCAGCGGGCACGCAGACTCCCGCGCAGGCCGCAACCAGCGCGGCGGTGCGTCCTCTCACCCGCATGAGCATAATGACGCGCCGCGGCCCCGATCCTCGAAGCGAGCTCGTCCAGGTCACGGGCGGCCGGATTCCGCTGCCGACTGCTAGAGTTTTGCGCCGGCGGACACCGTTAGTCCGCCTTTTCCATGAAGACTTACAACGCCAAACCAGGAGAGATCGCGCGCCACTGGTACGTGGTCGATGCCGACGGGCAGACGCTCGGCCGGCTGGCCACGCGCATCGCGGACCAGCTGCGCGGCAAAGGGAAGCCCGAATACACGCCGCACGTGGACACCGGCGATTTCGTGATCGTCGTCAATGCCGAGAAGATCCAGGTGACCGGCGACAAGCTCGACCAGAAGCGCTACTACCGTCACTCCGGCTATCCCGGAGGAATCCGCAGCCGGACGCTGCGCGAGCAGCTAGAGCGCCGGCCGGAAGAGGTCCTGCGCGCCGCGGTGAAGGGCATGCTCCCGAAGAACCGGCTGGCTCGGCAGCAGATCACGAAGCTCAAGATCTACGCGGGTCCCGAGCATCCGCACGGGCCGCAGGCGCCGCAGCCGTTGAAGTGGGAGGACAGATGAGCCAGATCGCGCAATACCGTGGGACGGGCAAGCGGAAGACCTCCGTCGCCCGCGTGATCCTGCGACCCGGCGACGGGAACACGTGGTTCAACGGTCGCACGATCGAGGACTACTTTCCGCGCGCCGCGCATCGCACGTCCGCGCTGGCGCCGCTGCAGATCGCAGGAGTGGAAGGAACGTTCGACATCCGGGTCCGCGTCCACGGTGGCGGCCCGAGCGGACAGGCGGGCGCTGTTCGTCACGGCATCGCGCGCGCGCTCGTCGAGGCCGATCCGGAGTTGCGTGTCCCGCTCAAGCGGGCCGGCTTCCTCACGCGCGACGCCCGTATCGTCGAGCGCAAGAAGGCGGGCCTGCACAAGGCGCGCAAGGCACCGCAGTTCAGTAAGCGCTAAAAGCTCCGCTTTTAGCGGTTGTGCGGGCTAGACCCGCGCTTCGCGCGGTCGAACGGCCGCGGACGACGCGACTTCCGCGTCCTCCTATGAAGATGATGCCCAAACCCCTTCCTCACGTATCCTCGGCCGCCGTGCCACGGCGCTACTTTGGAACCGACGGGGTGCGCGGGATCGTCGGCGAAGACCTGACCCCCGATCTCGTCGAACGGCTGGGCCGTGCCGCAACACTTTGGTCCGGCCGCGGGCGCATCTTCGTCGGACGCGACACGCGCGCATCCGGCCCCGAGCTCGAGGGCGCGCTGGCGCGCGGGATCGCGTCGGTCGGCGGCAACGCGGTCGTTGCGGGTGTCCTTCCGACGCCGGCTGTCGCCCTCTTGACGCTTGATCTCGGTTGCGTCATCACCGCATCGCACAATCCGCCCGAATACAACGGCGTGAAGTTCTTCGACCGTGACGGACAGAAGTTGTCCGACACGCAGGAGGAGGAGATCGAAGCGCTACTCGACACGCCGGCCACGGGCGGGGGCGACATCGACGAGGTCGGTGTCGCGACTGACAGTTACCTCGAGCACGTCGTCGAACGATTCGGCTCCGATCTCAGCGGCTTGAGGATCGGCGTCGACTGTGCGAACGGCGCCTACTCCGGGCTCGCCCCGAAGGCTTTTACCGAGCTCGGCGCAGTAGTCACGGCAATCGGGGACGAGCCGGACGGCACGAACATCAACGTCGGCTGCGGAGCGACCGATCTGCGCGCGCTCCAACGCACCGTCACGGAGCTCGGGCTCGACCTCGGTGTCGCCTTCGACGGTGACGGCGACCGCATGCTCGCCGTCGACGGGAACGGCGACGTCGTCGACGGTGATCAGATCGTCGCGGTGCTTGCCCTCGACCGCGAGGTCGACCTCGTCGCGGTGACCGTGATGGCGAACATGGGCCTGCATCGCCTGATGGCCGAGAACGGAGTCCGCGTAGTCACCACCGACGTCGGCGACCGCTACGTGCTCGAGGCGCTGCGCCGCGAAGGAGGCATTCTCGGCGGCGAGCAATCCGGGCATCTGATCTGGCTGGACGGACACGTGACCGGAGATGGTCTGGTCGCCGCGCTCCTGCTTTGCAACGCATTGCACGGCCGTTCACTCGCAGAGGTCGCCGCCGTCATGCCGCGCTTCCCGCAGGCGAAGGAGAATGTCTCCTTCGAGCGACACGGGCGGCTCAGTCCCGCGATCGAGGAGGAGGTCGCGCGGCTCAACGCCGAGCTCGGAGAGCGAGGCCGGGTGCTCGTCCGACCGTCGGGCACGGAGCCCGTCATCCGGGTGCTGGCAGAGGCGGAAACCGGGCAGGAAGCCCAAACCCTCTGTGGTACGATCGCAACTCTCGTGCGACGAGAGCTCGGCTGACCGTCTCGGCGAAGGGGCGGATCGCTAGCCGGGCTTTTGCCGTTTTCGAGAGCCCGTTTTCGGAAAAACCGAATCTGCAGATTTCGATCCACCTCTGAGGGCACGGGGCGGCGACGGAGAGGAGTTTCGGGTGTGCGGGATCATCGGGTACGTCGGTAGCCGGGCCGCGAAGGAGCTGTTGCTCCACGGCCTCGAGCGCCTCGAGTACCGCGGCTACGACTCGGCCGGCATCGCGCTGCGCGAGAACGGCAGTCTCGAGTACGTACGCGCGGTCGGCAACCTCCAGTTTCTGAAAGATGCGGCGGGACCGAACGGATCCACGTCGAATCACGGCCTCGGTCACACACGCTGGGCGACGCACGGCGCCGTCAACGAGCAGAACGCGCACCCGCTGACGGGTTGTGAGGACGCTCGGCTCGCGATCGTGCTGAACGGAATCATCGAGAACTATCGGGAGCTCAAGGAATCACTCCAGGCCGAGGGCCATCGATTCAGCTCCGAGACGGATGCGGAAGTCGTTGTGCACCTGATCGAGCGCGCCTACGAAGGCGATCTCCTGGAGGCTGTGCGGGCCGTCTACCGCGAACTCGAAGGGCACTTCGCCTTCGTCGTGATCCATCACGACCATCCCGATCTGCTGGTGGGCGCACGTCATCAATGCCCACTCGTCGTCGGCGTCGGGGAAGGCGAGATGTTCCTGGCATCCGCGGTTGCAGCGTTCCTCAAGGAGACGCGCAAGGTGCAGCTGATCGAGGACGGCGAGGTCGTTGCGATCACCCCCGAGGGTGCGCGCTTCTTCACGGATGAGGGTGAGGTCGAGCACAAGGAGGTCGAGCCCATCGACTGGGACGACGAGAGCGCAGTCAAGGGCGGCTACGAGACGTTCATGCTCAAGGAGATCTACGAGCAGCCGGAGGCGGTGCGCGAGACGATCGGCGACCGCGCGCGTCGCGGCAAGCTGGTGTTGGAAGGGATCGGGCTCAACGAGCTGGAGATCCAGAACTTGCGCCGGATCGTGATCGTCGCGTGCGGCACGGCGTACCACGCCGGCGTCGTCGGGCGGTACATCATCGAGGAGTGGGCACGCGTTCCCGTCGAGCCGGACATCGCGAGCGAGTGGCGCTACCGCAACCCCGTGTTGTCGAAGGACACGCTGGTGATCGGGATCACGCAGTCCGGCGAGACAGCGGACACGATCGCGGCCATGCGCCTCGCTCGCGAGCAGGGCGCGCGGACGCTTGCGATCACGAATCAGCTCGGAACGCAGATCACGCGTGAGGTCGACGCGGTCCTCTACACGCGCGCCGGACTCGAGGTCGGCGTTGCGGCGACGAAGACTTTCACGGCCCAGGTCGCGCTGCTGTCGCTGATCGCGCTCAAGCTCGCGCAGATCCGGCGCACCCTGCCCGCCAAAGAAATCGAGTTCATCCTCGAGGAGCTCTTCGACCTGCCCGAGAAGATGGAGCAGTTCCTCGACGCCGACCATCCGATCGAGGAGATCGCGCAACGGCACTACAACAAGCCGTTCTTTCTCTACCTCGGCCGCCACATCGGCCTGCCGGTCGCCCTCGAGGGTGCGCTCAAGCTGAAGGAGATCTCCTACATCCCGACCGAGGCGTACTCGGCCGGCGAGATGAAGCACGGCCCGATCGCCCTCCTCGACTCCGACACTCCGGTGGTGTGCATCGCGATCGATCAGAAGGTGGTCTACGAGAAGGTCGTCTCGAACATTCAGGAGGTAAGGGCGCGCGGCGCCCAGGTGATCGCGATCGCGACCGACGGGAACGAGGACATCCAGCATCATGCCGACGACGTCATCTACATCCCGCGGACGCCTGCGTTCCTGCAGGCGGTGCTCGCGGTGCTCCCGCTCCAGCTGCTCGCCTACAGGATCGCGCGATTGCGTGGACTGAACGTCGACCAGCCGCGGAACCTCGCGAAGACCGTTACCGTCGAGTAGCTAATCCTTTCTGGCCGATTCCACCTCGGCCTCTTCCAACTCGGTCTGTGCGCGTCGCAGGGAGTGATTCGCTTGAGTGAACTTCTGCTGGGCCTCGGCCAGGCTCGCCTCCGCTCGGGTCACGGCGCGCTCTGCGCTCGTCGCCTCCTTCTTGGCCTTCGTGACGTTGTCACGCAGCTTGCGGAGTCTCTCCTGTCGCCGCCGTTGCGTTGCAGGCGAGGGTGCCTTCGGCGTCTTCTCCTCCGGCTTCGATGTGGAAGGGACAGCCATGCCGGCGAAGGCGTCGAATCCGGTCGCTTCGAGCTCCTCGCTC
Organism: Gaiellaceae bacterium; assembly: GCA_036380395.1. GTDB lineage: Bacteria > Actinomycetota > Thermoleophilia > Gaiellales > Gaiellaceae > 3-1-20CM-4-69-9. The sequence continues at coordinate 8,742 of DASVEU010000190.1, read as the reverse complement.
AGTCGGCCCTGCTCGAGCAGCTCGCGGCCGGCCGGATCGACCGCGGCTGTGCGAAGCGTGCTCACGATGCGTTTCGGGTCTGCCGAATGTCCGGTCTCGAGCAGCAGCTCTTCGCCTAGCTGCGTCAGGCTGCGCAGAAGTTTGCGTTCATTCTCAGTTGCCGCGCGAAGTGCCTGTGTCTCACCGCGCAAGGCGGCCTCCTGCGCGACTCGCAGCCGGTCGCCTGCTTCGAGCAGCGCGCGAACCTCATCGGGATAGCGCCGCGCAAGCTGGTTTACGGCCCACAGGGGGACCGTGGGCTTACGCAGTTGTTTGACCCGCGCGGCGCCGTCGATCTGGCCTGCCTGCTTGAGCCGCTGCGCGAGGTCATTACGCGCCCGGATGAAGCTCTCGGGCGGCCCAGCGTACAGGTCGTCGAGCTCGGCCTCGAGCTCGGGCACAACGGCGAGCGGCTTCGACACCGCCGCGTTGTAGCAATCCTGCGCTCTAGGAGGCGGCGGTGTCGCCGGGCCGCGGCTCGGCCACGCCCGAATCGGGCGGGCCGACCGGCAACAGCGGCCTCGGCGTCCGGAGATAGAGCGTGTCGTAGACGAGCGCGGCCAGTGCGCCGCCGACGAACGGGCCGACGTACCAGACCCAGGCATCGCTCCAGTGGCGTGACAGGAGCTCAGGCCCGAAGGCGCGGGCCGGATTCATCGCGGCGCCCGTCATCGGGCCGCCCATCAAGACGTCCACCGTGATCGTCAGCCCGATCGCCAGACCGGCTATCGACTTGAAGGCGCCGCCCGGATCGGCGGCGGTGGCGAAGACCACCCAGACGAGGAAGAACGTCAGCACGATCTCGATCACGAGCCCTTGCCAGACGCTGACCCCGCTCGTCAGGCCCGGGGCCCCGAGATGCGTGATTCGACGCGCGGTCTCGGGATACAACCAGCGGAGCAAGGCGGCTGCGGCCGCTGCTGCGCCGAACTGCATGCTCCAGTAGACGATCGCCAGCGACGGCGCGATGCGGCGGGTGACGAGGAATCCGAGCGTCACGGCAGGGTTGAGATGACCACCCGAGATATGTCCGACCGCGGAGACCATGACGGCGATCGCGACCCCATTGGCAAGGGCGACGCCGACGAGGGTCAGACCGCCGTAGACGTCGAGCGCCTGCGCGTTGACGATCGCGGGCGCCAGTGCCTTGGCGATGGTGAGGACCGACCCGGCGCCGACGAAAACGAACGCAAAGGTGCCGACGAACTCGGCGAAGCCACGCCGGAGCGGCTCGTAATCCATCGCGGATGGAAGCTACGGGGAGGGTCGGACGGTACGTGTTACGCCGCTCGAACCGGGCTCCCGGCGACCCGGCCCGCCCGAACGGCCGCGAGCGCTTCGTCGAGCTTCCCGAAGATCGCGAAGGCCGGGCCGAGGCCGGTCAGATCCAGGATCCGATGGACCTCCGTGTGCATCCGATCGGGCAGCAGTAGCGCAAACCCGAGCGACGATCGTTCAGCGCGCTGGCGCCCAACGAGGAGGACGCTCAACGTCGTCGAGTCGATGAACGAGGCGTCGCGCAGGTCGACGACGATCCGGCGGCCCTCGTCCAGCAGGACGGCGAGCTCGTTCTCGAGCCGCTGAGCGGAGTAGGCGTCGTGCTCCCCGACTAAGGCGACCACGGCAGCCGGTGGATCCCGCCTAGCTAGGGTGACGGAGATCGGCGCCATTCTTTTCGAGGAGTAAAACGCGGGCCCGGCCCGGATGGGTACGGGTGGCGTCAGTCGTCCGTCTTCTCTCGCCTCAGCCTCTTCGTCTTGGCTCTTCGTTGCTTGTCCTCGAGCCGGCGCCGCCGGGAGGCCTCGGTCGGCTTCGTCGGCACCCGGCGGCGTTCGACCCGGAGCGCCCGGCGGAGCTGATCGACGAGCCGCTCGACGGCGAGCTCGCGATTCCGGTGCTGGCTGCGCTCGTCCTGTGCGAGCGCGCGCAGAACGGGTCCTGCCCGGGAGATGACACGGCGCTTCTGGGTGTCCGTGAGCGCGTTCGACGCCTCCACGTCGAAGATCGCTTCGACCCGCGTTTCGGACTTCTGGGCGTGCTGTCCGCCGGGCCCGCTCGACCGCGAGAAGCGGAGCTGCACCTCCGCGAGCGGCAGAACGACGGAACGGGTCACGCGAATAGACTCGCCGTCCATGGCCGCAATTCTGCTGGACGTCGACGGTGTCTTCCACGTCTCGGGCGAACCGATCGCCGGCGGGGCCGACGCCGTGCGGCGACTTCGTGCCGACGGGCACAGGCTCCGCTTCGTCACCAACAACACGACGCGCGCGCGGGCGACCCTGGCCGAGGAGCTGCGCGCTATGGGAATCGAGCTCGACGACGAAGAGCTGCAGACCACGCCGCGGGCGGCGGCGCAGACACTGGCCGGGCGCCGGGTTCTCGCGCTCACCATGCACGCGATCGTGGGCGAGCTCGAGGGGATCGAGCTCGTCGGCGAGGACGCGGAGGCGGTTCTCATCGGCGGCGCCGACGAGACCCCAGAGACAAATCTCGTCTTCAGCTACATGAACCTGGCGCGCGCCTTCCACGAGTTGGAGGCCGGCGCGCAGCTCTACTCGCTGCACAAGAACCGGTGGTGGCAGACGAGGAACGGGCCGCTCCTCGACGCCGGCGTTTTCGTCGCCGGGCTCGAGTACGCCGCGGAAACGGATGCGATCGTCCTTGGCAAGCCTTCGACTCCCTACTTCGAAGCCGCGTTGAGGGCGCTCGACGCGGAGCCGAGTCTCACGTGGATGGTCGGCGACGACATCGAGGCCGACATCGGCGGCGCGGTGGCGCATGGCATGAAGTCCATCCTCGTCCGCACGGGGAAGTTCAGGCCCGACGCGGTCGAGGCGAGCCGTGCCCGGCCGGACGGGATCATCTCGTCCATCGCGCAGCTACCTGATTGGCTCGAGGAACATCTGTGAGCTGCCTATGACCGTCGGTGTCGACCTGATCGAGATCGAGCGCGTGCGCCGCGCGCTCGAGCGCTATCCCCGCTTCCGCGAGCGCTGCTTCACCGACGCCGAGCGCGCGTACTGCGACTCGCGGCCGAATCCTGCCCAGAGCTACGCGGGCAGGTTCGCCGGCAAAGAGGCGGTCGGGAAAGCACTCGGGTTCGGGGTTGCTCGCGCGTTCGCGTGGCGTGACATCGAGATCGCGGGGCGGCCGAAGCCGTCCGTGCAGCTCAGCGGCCGGATCGCTGCCTGGGCCGAGCGGATGGGAGCCGGGTCGATCGACCTGTCGATGACGCACTCTCGCGAGCTGGCGAACGCGGTGGCGGTCGTCGAGACCCACTGATGTTCGAGCCGCTCTACACGGCGGACGAGATGCGCGCCGCCGAGCAGGGTCACGATGTCGACGCATTGATGCAACGGGCGGGCCGCGCGGTCGCGGACAACGTCCTGCACCGCTATCCGGACGCCCGCCGGATCGCGGCGGTTTGCGGCCAGGGAGCGAACGGCGGCGACGGACGGATCGCACTACGGCTGCTTGCCGATTCGGGGCGTGAGACGAGCGAAGAGCTCGAGGGCAACCCCGACGTCGTCATCGACGCTCTCTTCGGGACCGGCTTCCGCGGCGAGCCCCGTCCGGACGCGTCCCTGCTGATCGAACGCATCAACGGCGCCGGCGTTCCGGTCGTCGCAGTCGACATCCCTTCGGGCGTCGACGCGTCGACCGGAGAGGTTCCCGGCGCCGCCGTGCGCGCCAACGTGACCGTGACCATGCACGGCCGCAAGGTCGGGCTCGTCCTCGCGCCGGGTCGCTTCCACGCCGGGGAGGTCGAGGTTGCCGACATCGGGCTCGACCACGCGGATACGGACCACCGCCTCGTGACCGATGCGATCCTCCGGCTGGTGCCGCGTAGGAGCGAGGGCGACACCAAGTACACCGCGGGATCCGTCCTCGTCGTCGGCGGGTCGCCTGGGATGACGGGCGCCGTCTGCCTGGCTGCCGAAGCGGCGTTCCGCGCCGATGCGGGGTACGTGGCGGTCGCGGTGCCCGAGGAGTCGTTGCCGGTCGTCGAGACATTGCTCATCGAGGCGGTCAAGGCGCCGCGCGAACGTGTGGACGAGCTCGCGAAGCGCGCATCCGCTTTTGCGGTCGGCCCCGGGCTCGGTCGCGGCGACGAGGACCGCGCGCTCGCGCGCCGGCTGCTGACAGACCTGGAGCTGCCGGCAGTCGTCGACGCGGACGCGCTCTTCGAGCTCGAGGCGGCCGAATGGCCCGCACCACGGGTGCTGACTCCTCATGCAGGCGAGCTCGGCCGTTTGCTTGATGAGAAATCGAGCTGGGTCGACTCGCATCGGCTCGCAGCTGTGCGGCGCGCAGTCGATCGCTACAGCTGCGTCGTCCTGCTGAAGGGAGCGGGCACGCTCGTGGCCGCACCCGGGGAAGGCGTGCTGGTGTGCGACGCCGGGACGGCCGCGCTGGCGACGGCCGGAACCGGTGACGTGCTCACCGGTGTGATCGCAGCATTCCTGTCGAAGGGAATGGACGCGCGTCTCGCCGCCGCCGCGGGTGCTGTGGCACACGGCCGAGCCGCCGAGCTCGCACCGCACCAGGTCGGCCTCGTCGCGTCCGACGTGATCGAGTCGTTGCAACTCGCACTCAGCTGATGCACCGCTCGGAGATCACCATCGACCTCGGCGCGGTTCGACGCAACGTCCGCACGCTCTTGCGCGCCCTCGACGGCTCACGGCTGTGGGCGGTCGTCAAGGCCGACGGCTACGGCCATGGCGCGACCGATGTTGCAGGCGCGGCACTCGGCGCCGGCGCGACGGCGCTCTGCGTCGCGACCATCCCCGAAGGACTGGCCTTGCGCCACGAATACCGCACCGAGCGGATCCTCGTCATGGGCCCCGCCGGCTCGAACCGGGAGGTCGCGCAGGCCCGGGAAGCCGGCCTCGAGCTCGCGATCGCCGACGGTGAGATACCCGAGGGCGTGCGTGTGCATCTGAAGCTCGATACCGGCATGGGCCGTTACGGCCTCTCCGAGCTCCCGTCGCCGCCCGCGGAGGTCGTCGGGTTGATGACTCATCTCGCGACGGCGGACAGCGATGCCGCGTTTGCGCGCGCCCAGCTCGAACGGTTCCGGTCGGCGACGGAGCAGTACAGCCACCTCACGCGACACGCTGCGAACAGTGCAGCCGCGCTACGGCTACCGGACTCACGCTTCGACGCGGCCCGCTGCGGGGTCGCGATCTACGGGCTTTCGCCGTTCAACACGGATCCACAGGAGGACGGGCTCGAGCCGGTCCTTTCCTGGCAGTCTGCGCTCGCACAGGTGAAGCGGCTCGAGCCCGGGCAGAGCTCCGGTTACGGCCGGCGTTTCCTCGCCGACGCACCCGCGTGGATCGGGATCGTCCCCGTCGGCTACGGGGACGGCTTCCGGCGCGACCTGACGGGTACCGAGGTGCGCGTCGCAGGCGAGCTCCGGCGCGTGGTCGGGACGGTGTCGATGGATTCATTCGCGGTCGAGCTCGACAGGGAGCTGCCGGTCGGCGCGCCGGTCGTCCTACTCGGGCACGGCGTGCTCGCCGAGGCGCACGCCCGCGTCGCGGACACGATCAACTATGAGCTCGTGTGCGGAATCGACAGCGGACCTCTACGCGCGCGCCGCACGGTGATCGATGCCTGAGTCGAGCTCGAACGTCGATGACGTGCGCGCCCGCTTCGGGGCGACGGCCGAGCGCGTGGCGGATCACGCTCGGCAGCAGATCGAGACGGTACGCGAGCAGCTGCGCACCTTCGTCGCGCCGGGTGGAAATGAGCGGGCGATCGACAGCGGGACCGGTGCGGGCACGCTCGCGCTCGCACTGGCGCCGCTCGTCCGCGAGGTCGTCGGCGTCGACATCGTCCCCGAGCTGCTCGAGCGGGCCCGCAAAGGCGCGCCGGAGAACGTCACGTTCGTCGAGGGCGACGCGACGAACCTTCCGTTCGAGACTGGCTCGTTTGATCTCGCTTGCACGCGGCGCACGCTGCATCACATTGCGCACCCTGAGCCGGCCATCGCAGAACTGGCGCGCGTCACGGTGCCCGGCGGGCGCATCTTCGTCGACGACCAGATCGCGCCCGTGGATCCGCTCGACGCGTTCGCCCTCGACCGGTTCGAGCGCGCACGCGATCCCTCGCACACGCGAACGCTGCCAGACGTCGACTTCCGGCAGCTCTTCGAGGCCAACGGCCTCGTCCTGATCCGGACGCGCTTCCAGACGCATCGGCGCGAGCTCGACTACTACCTCGATCTCGCCGGCTGCGAGGGCGACGCACGGGAACGGGCAAAGCAACTCTCTCCCGGCGGGCCCCTGGCCTACGTGGCCGAGAGCGGCTGGTACCTCCTGCGCAAGCCCTAGGAGCCACCGCGGTAGGTACCGCGGGAGGAGAGTCGCGCAACCAGGCCCGGCGCGAGTGCCTGCGCGATTGCGGCAGCCCGGTACCACCGCGGCACGAATGTCTCTCGCTTGTCGCGCTCGAGGACCTCGAGGACGTGTCGAGCCACGTGCTCCGGGCCGACGACGAGTCGCCGCAGGAGCGCGCTGCGCAGCGCCGACGCCTGCGGGAATCCCTCCGTCTCGACGAACCCCGGGTTGACGGTGTGAACGTGGATACCTCGACCGCGCAGCTCCGCGGCGGTGGAGCGGGAGAAGGCGAGCTCCGCATGCTTGGAGGCGGAGTAGGGGCCAGACGGGGCGAACGCGACCGTGCCTGCGACCGAGACGATGTTGACGACGTCGGAGCGTCCCGCAGCTTCGAGCCCCGGCAGGAACGCGCGCAATGACCACACCGCACCGAGGTAGTTCACGCGCAGGACCTCCTCGAGCCGGTCGAGCTCGATCGTGGCAAACCCCGCGCGTCCCGGGATACCAGCGTTGTTCACGAGCAGGTGAATCTGCGGATGACGCGCCAGTACCGACGTTGCCACCCGCTCGACGTCTTCGCGGCGACCGACGTCACACACCTCGTACTCGCCTTCGAGTTCGTCGGCGAGCGCGCGCAGGCGGTCCTCCCGGCGGGCGAGCAGCACGAGGCGCCAGCCTTCGCCTGCGAGCGCGCGGGCGATCGCCTCGCCGATCCCACTCGAGGCACCGGTAACGACGGCTACGCGGTCGTGATCTACCGGCAGACCTTCACGTCGCGCGTCGCGGCGAAGGTGCGGCCGCCGGCGTCCGTCGCGACGGCTCGCAGCTCGTGCCTTCCAGCCGGAACGAGTCGCGTGGCCCAGGTGCGAGTAAAGACGTCGGCCGTGCCCTTCCGGTCGATCGCGATCTGCTTTCCGTCGACGAGGAAGCGCACAGACCGCACTTGCTTCGTCGAGCTCGCGACAGTCACCAGGGCGGCCGTCCTCGCGACGCACGCGTTCTCGGCCGGGGTGACCCACGTGAGCGCCGGTCCGGAGACGCCGGTGATTCCCACCTGTCTGAACGCCGTGTTGGGCAGGATGTCGGAGCCGACCGAATTGACGTTCTTCGACTCCTGATAGTCGGCGGCGGTGATCACCGCGCGCGTGTGCCCTTTCGGGATCCTGGAGGCCTGCTGCGGCAATGGGAAGACGGCAATTCCGGTGGTCGGGTCGTACAACACCGCGCCGACGAGTACGCCTCGGTAACCGATCACGAGCGACAGCGGGTCGACGCCGGCGCCCTTGTCTGTCACACGCGCGACGATGGTCGGACGTCCGGCGGCAACACGCTTCGTCAGCAGACGGACACGCGGCGGGCGCACGTCGTTGATCCACGAGCGAAGCACGTAACTGCCGGGAAGCGAACGGTGCGTGAAGTCGTCCGAGCCCGAGTCGACCGAGACATAGAACCGCTGAACCTTCGGGAACGACGCGCCGGCTGCCCCTATGTCGAAGCTGAAGTCCGACATCAACTCGTTGACGTTGACCGGGGTTCCAGCGTATCCCTGCACGTCGCGCTCGTTGGGGGAGCCGAGGAACCACGGGTCGACGCTCGACCCCGCGCTCGCCGACTCGATCGCGACTCCGGCGTTGGCGACGGGCTGCTTGATGCTCGTGACATAGAGCGTCTCCGTACCGGTCTCGCTCATTGGCGGGCCGACGTAGTCCGGTGGAGGACCGAACGGCTCGGACGGACAGCAGTACGCGGAGACGCGGTTCGGTCCGTTCACCGTGTCTCCGAGTTGGAAGCGTTCGAGGCGCTTCGCCTGCAGGAGTCCGAGTTGCGGCCTGCCGACGAAGAATTCGTAGGGAATCTTGCGGGTGATCTCGCCGCGACGTAGGAGGATGAAACCGTAGTCCTCGCCTGCCGCCGCGTCTGCGCTGCCGCGCGCCACCGCCACGAGGTCCGCTTCGCCGCCGGGCGGGACTACGAGCGCAGGCGGCACGTCGAGCGAGCCACCGGCCGAGGTCGCCTGCGGGACGAGCTGCACGTCCCAGGCCCCGGCGCCGCCGCCGGCATCAGTGACGCGAACGAGGAGCGCCCTGCTGTCCCTGCCGTGGTTGACGTCGAGATCCTGGAACGAGAGCGACGCCGGCTCCGTGAACACGAGAGGCCGCGCCGCACGCGGCAAGTTGACGAGGCCTCCGCCCTCGAGCGTGACCGGGGCCTCCTGGGTGCGCGCAGTGTCGTCCCAGGCTGCGTCCGCGGTCGAGACGAGCGTAGACTTGACCTGCTGCGGTGACCAGCCGCGGTGAAGCTGAAGGAGCAGCGCCGCAGCGCCCGAGACGTGTGGTGCGGCCATGCTCGTGCCGTCGAA
>DASVEU010000189.1:0-2026 GCA_036380395.1 Gaiellaceae bacterium | reverse complement strand
CTCGGGTTGGAGCAAACTCTATTCCCCACGCATGGCTCGCTTCCCTACGGCAGCCGTTCCTTGTGAAAACGCTCCTCGTCTGCCTCGTGCCATTCGGCCTCGAAGGCTTCCGCAGCGGCGAACTGCTCCTCGACCTCCGGGTCCTTCAGCTCGGGCGTTGCCGCCGACTTGCGACGAGTCACTACGAACGCGGCGACGACGAGCGGCACGACCACCAGAGCGACGATGAGCCACGGGATCACACGCTGAGCATACGAGGCCGGCGTTGCACGTGGCTTGACGCAACGCGGTCGTCCGGAAATGGTGTGTCGTGTGACTGACCGAAATCAGGAGAAGAGCGCCTTTCCGATCGCATTCGTCGGCGAGGACGGGAACGTGGTCGTGAACTTCGGCGTCCTCACTGGACGCGAGGCGACGCAGGCCGAACTGGATCGGCTCGCGCACTTCCTGCGACGCGCCGGAGCGGCGCCCGAGATGACGATCACGGCTTGCCGCCGTCAGGACTACGGGCCTGCAGTCGAGGCCGTCGTCCACCAGGTGCACGTCGAGGCCGCCGGGCTTCCCGTCACCGACTTCGAGAACCTGTGCACGGAGTGGGCCGTCGACTGTGCGGAGGATCGCACCGTCGAGCCACTCGGCTGACCCGCCGCCTACGTCGTGGCGGAGCCGAGCGCCTCTCTGATCCGCTCGATGGCCGCGCTCTCCTCCTCCTTGACCCCGCCCTTGGCCTCCGCGACGCCGGCGGCGACGTCGAGCACGAGCGACCGATAGGCCTCGAGCTCGTCCGGAGCCTTCTGACCGAGCACGGCGACCGAGGCTGCGAGCGCGTCAATCGTCCCCTGGACGACCTCGTTCGGGGAGGCGACGAGCCCGAATCCCGTTGTCCGCGTGTGCGCGAGCTCGCGGACGAGCTCGCTCTCGCTCTCGCGATGCGCGGCGAGGTGCGTCGCGACGGCCTTCGCCTCGCCGAAGCTGTCCGTGAAGTCACGATGTGCGGTCGACACGAGCAGACCCGCGCCCGTGACGCCCTGCTGGAGGTCGTTCCACTCGTCCTCTGTGAAGTCCGACTTGCCTGCCATGTGTGCGCTCCTATCCGTTTCGTCGATGGTTCCCTCGGCCGGCGGCTGAGGCCATAGTGCTACCCAGGAAAGCCGGCCGCCAAGCGGCGTTTCATCCGGTGGCCGTGGCGGGTATCACACCGCGTCCGTGTCGTTACCTACGGGGGTGAATAGATGCCGGTCTGGTTTCTCGTCCTGCTTCTCGTGATCCTGGCGTTCGCGATCGTGCTTGCGATCGGAATGGCGTACAGCCGCCGTGGCGCAGGCGGTCAGAACACCACCATCATCGAGCGCGACTCGTCCACCACCAGGACGACGGAGCCCTAGGAAGAGGGCTTCTTGGCGCGGCGCGCCGCCCGCCGCGCTGCCAACTGCGCCTCGCGCTTGAGCGCGGCGTCGAGCCGCTCGCGCTCCGCGTCGTCCACCAGCTGTGCGGCCGCATCGAAGCTCGTGCGCAGCTGACGCAGATCCTTGCCGACGGAGTCGCGAGCCTCGGCGCCCCGTACGGTACCGCTCGCGTACACGCCGTCGCCGAGGAGCGTGTCGCGGAGGCGCCGCTCGGCGCGCCGAAAGGCGTCGATCACCTCGTCGAACTCGTGTCCCAACCGGGTTCCCTCTCTCGGAGTGACGGCCACTCCGGCAGGGCACCTTTAGCAGATGTGGGCAGGCTCGAGGGAGTCGACCCGGGCGCAAGGTCAGCCGTTGAGGCGCCCTGCGGCTAGGCACCACGGCACCCGGACGCCCGGGCCTCGGACGAGGGTAGGCCGACCACGCCGCGTGGACATGCCCCGCACGGGTGAGATCGAGAGCCGGAGCGCCGCGTGTGCCGCCGCGAGCTTGGAACAATGCACGTGCGGCGTTCGTTCAGCCGTCACGTACACAGCGCCCGACGAAGGGGTGGGTGGTGCCCGCCCGGGAGGAGCAGCACATGACCCTGACGATCAACGACCAGGCGCCGGACTTCACGG